>JBFJYU010000230.1:0-5425 GCA_041622435.1 Thermoplasmatota archaeon
ATCTCGACGGCTTGCTCGAAGCTGATGTTCTCGTCGTGGTCGCCGATCTCCGCCTTGGTGCTCGGCGTGAACAGCGGCTCCTCGAACTTCTCGGACTCCTCCATGCCCTCGGGGATGTCGATGCCGCAGATCTTGCCGGAGCGCTTGTAGTCCTTCCAGCCGCTGCCGGTGATGTAGCCGCGCACAATGCACTCGACGGGCAGGGGTTCCAGGTTCTCCACGAGCACGGCGTGGCCGCGCAGGACGTCGGCGTACTGGTGCAGTTCGGCGGGCATGTCCTCGACGCGGGTGGCGACGAGGTGGTTCGCGACACCCTCCTTGGCGAGCAAATCGAACCAGAAGTTGCTGATCTGGGTCAGGCAGGCGCCCTTGTCCGGGATGCCCGGCTCGAGGACGACATCGAAGGCGCTGATGCGGTCGGTGGCCACCATCAGGAGGTTGTCGGTGCCGACTTCGTAAACGTCGCGCACCTTGCCCTTTCGAAACACGGGCAGATCGAGGTTCGTCTCGGTCACAAGAGGCGTCAGTTGCTCGAGGGACTCCATGGCTGGCGCGACTCCGGCCTCCTTCAAAAGGGCAACTGGGGGCCAGCGAGGCCCGGGCGGCCCCCTCGGGCCCTGGGCGGCTCGGACTCCCTGGCCACGGGCCTAGCGGTGGTGGCCATGATGGTTTTCGGAAGCTTGCGGTACGGGCCTTTGCTCGGCAAAACCTGGGCCGGGGAGATGGGACTCGACCTGGACAAGCCCGCGCGAACGATGGCGTTCGCCACGCCGCTCACCTGGTGGGCCTCATCATCACGACGTAGGCGTTGTGGCACAGCATGCATCGTAGGACACTGTTTGGCATCAGCATCGCCCATGACTTCATCCGGCTCCCCATCGCGGCCGTTATCATGGGTTTGCCGGGAAGCAATTTCTGAGGCAGGCGCAGGGCCCGTGGGGCGAGCCGCCGCTGCTCATGGGCCTACCGCTGAGCCACCCCAACAGGCCCTCGGGGGGGCGGCGCGGGGCGGCTGTTTACGCCCGCCGGAGGCGGTCAGCCCACGACTGCCGTCCACGAACCTTTATAGCAGGGAACCGTGGCCGACTCAACCATGGCAGGGGCCCCCGACACGGATGAGGAACCGTTCCTTGAGGACGAGAAGTTCCGGGATCACTGTGGTATTGTCGGCGTCGCCGCGACACGCCCGGTGGCGCCGTTGCTTTACTACTCTCTTCAGTCCTTGCAGCACCGGGGCCAGGAGTCCGCGGGCATTGTCACCTTGGACGGCCTCTACGAGTTTCGGACCCACAAGGACATGGGCCTCGTCGACCAAGTGTTCAACCCGCGGCGCATCGAGCGCCTGCGCGGCAAGACGGGCCTCGGCCACGTGCGCTACTCAACGTCGGCCGGCAGCGTGGAGGACGCCGCCCAGCCACAAGTCGTGATGGGCTCCATGGGCGGCATCGCGCTGGCCCACAACGGCAACATCCCCAACACGGAGCACCTTCGCGAGGAACTCCAGGCGAAGGGGTGGGCGTTTTACACGGGCAACGACACCGAGGTCGTCGTCCGCCTGCTGGCCAACAAGCTCAACAAGTACGAGGGCGACAAGATCCGCGCCATCACGGCCCTCATGGACCGCCTCGAGGGCGCTTATTGTTTCACGCTCCTCATCGGCAACGAAATGTTTGCCGTTCGCGATCCGCTGGGCATCAAGCCGCTGTGCGCCGGCGAGCTGCCGGATGGCCAGGGCTACATGGTCGCCTCCGAGTCCGTGGCGCTCGACGTGGTCGGCGCCCGCTGGCTGCGCGACATCGAACCCGGCGAAGTGGTCCGCGTGACCGCCGACGCCATCGAATCCGTCGCCCTCAAGCCGGCGCCGAAGCCGGCCCGCTGCTTCTTCGAGTACGTGTACTTCGCGCGCCCCGACGCGTGGATGGACGGCCGCCTCAACCAGCAGGTCCGTGAAAACATCGGCCGCATCCTCTCCAAGGAGAGCGGCGTCGACGCCGACTTGGTCGTGCCCGTGCCCGACTCGGGGCGCAGCCACGCCCAGGGGTACGCGGCCGAATCCGGCGTCCCCTACATGGAGGCCCTGATGAAGAACCGGTACGTTCACCGCACCTTCATCATGCCCACCCAGGAGAGCCGCGAACTGAACGTTCGCCTCAAGCTCAACCCGATGAAGCAGGTCCTGGACGGCAAGCGGGTGATCCTGATCGACGATTCGATCGTGCGCGGCACCACCATGCGACGCATCGTTCGCATGCTGCGCGACGCCGGCGCCAGCGAGGTCCACATCCGCATCGGCTGCCCGCCCATCGTGGCCCCCTGCTACCTCGGCATCGACATGAGCACCCGCGACCAGCTCGTGGCCGCCAACATGACGGTGGAGGAGATCCGCGACCACGTTGGCGCCGACAGCCTCGCCTACATCAGCCAGGACGGCATGGTGGACGCCCTCGGCTTCCCCCGCGACGAGTTGTGCATGGGCTGCATCACCGGCCGCTACCCGGTCCCCGTGCGCGGCGAGCGCATGCGCGACGGAACGCTGGTTGAGAAGCTCAAGCAAGCGACGCTGGACGGGCCCTCAGCGAAGGCTGCCACCGCGTAGGCGTGCGCGGCCGGACGGGGCGCCCGCCCCGGAGGCCCCCGACGGGCCAGCCATGCTCGCTTCGCCACGCCTTAAGAGACACCGGAGCGTGGCCCACGCATGGATGGCCAGCCGACGATGGTGCGAATTCCCTTCAGCCACTTCTGCAAGAAGGCGGAGTGGGGCCTGACACAGGCGGGGATCGGGTACCGCTCCCTCGACCTGTTGCTCGGCGGGATGCGTTACATGGAGCGCGCCAGCCCCGAAGGCACCGTACCCATGCTCGTCGACGGCGACACGCCGATCTACGGCAGCGACCGCATCCTGCGTTGGGCAGCCGAGCGCGCAGCGCCCGACACGCCACCGTTGTACCCGGAGCAGTGGCGCGGCGATATCGAGGCGTGGGAGCACTGGGCCGACGAGCAAGTGGCCCCCGTCGCGCGGCGGGAGGCGTACCGCGTCGCCCACAACGAGCCGTTCAAGCTCACCCGTAACCCGTTGATCCGGGGTGCCGCCTGGGCCGCCCGCTCCCAGACCCTCGGCGTGCTGAAATTCTACAAGGTACGCCGCTTCGACGAAGCGGACACCGAGGCCATCCCGGGCATCTTGAAGCGCATCGCCGATCAACTCCGGGAGTCCGGCACGGGCTTCCTCTTTGGCCCACGCCCGACGGCGGCTGACATCGCCACCGCCGCGCTGATCCAGCCCTTGACCTACGCGGCACCGGCCCGCGGCTACCATGAACTGGACGGCTGGGCCGAGGCCATGGCCCACCTGGCGCGAATCAAGCCCGCCAGGACGTCGCGCTCGGGCGGCCGATGGCTGCGCGAGAAGGATTGGCAGTGGCTCGAGGGCCTCAAGCCGGACGCCCTCGTGACCGCCTAGGCTGCCCCGCAAGAAGCGACGGGATGCAGCAACAGAAAAGACCGGCAGAGGCAAGGAGAGAGGGAAGAGGATTAACGAGAGCGGGGGCGCCGTTGCGCCGCCGTCTCAGTTCTTGACGGTGACCGTGGCCGCCTTGGCGAAGTACTCCTTCGCGTCCTCGGGGTTGGCCTTGATCGTCAGGGCACCCTGGGTCCAGTTGGCGGGGCAGACCTCACCGTGCTGCTCGTGGAACTGCAGGGCGTCAACCATGCGCAGGGCCTCGTCGACGTTGCGGCCGAGGGGCATGTCGTTGACCAGGGCGTGGCGCACGACACCGTTGGCGTCGATCAGGAACAGGCCACGGAACGCGACGCCGCCGGGGGCGAGCACGTCGAACGAGCGGCTGATGTCCTTGGTCGTGTCGGCAACGATCGGGTACTGGACGCCGCCCAGGCCGCCCTCGGCGCGGGGCATGCGGTTCCAGGCGTGGTGGCTGAACTCCTGGTCCGTCGAGCAAGCGACGAGGTCGACGTTGCGCTCGGCGAAGTCGGCGCGGCGCTCGTCGAAGGCGATGAGCTCCGTGGGGCAGACAAACGTGAAGTCCTTGGGGTAGAAGAACAGGACCGTGTAGCGGCCGTTCTTCCAGGCGTTGCTCAGCGTGTAGTCGACGATTTCTTCGCCAACGACGGCCTTGGCGGTGAAGTCAGGGGCCTGGGTTCCAACAAGAGTCATGGTATCATCCGGGAAGGCGCGGCTCGGGGCCGTGCCTGGTTGATTTGGCCCAAACCACCTGCCATAAAGGATTTGCCGGCAGGTGCCTCGTGAGGGGGAAGGGGAAAGGGTCTCTGACGGCGCCGAAAAGCGGTGCCGCGCCTTAGATCAGGCAGGGGTCGCCGAAGTCCGAATCGACGCAGGGGGCGTGGATCCACTGGGGACCGGCCACCCAGGCGTCGATCAGGATGTCGATGGCCTGGTTGCCACCAACGCGGCTGATCTCGTCGTAGGCGAACGTGGTTCCCCACGTCCAGCTGTGAACGAAGTTGTAGGCCGTCTCGTAGTCGGTCGGACTGGCAGGTCCGGCGACGGGGACCGTCATGGCGTCGAGGAAGGCGTCGTAGGATTCCGACGCCATGCCCGCGGCGACACCGGCGATGCCGGTTGCGGCGGTTTCGGCCCAGGAGGTCGTGTAATCCGTCGTGTCCTGCGGCTCGTCGGCTGCAGCGAACGGAGCGATCAACATAGCAAGCATCGTGGCCACCAGCAAGCGAACCATGTGCAAGCCCATGTCCTGCTGCGCTTCGACTTTTTGCAGAGTAACCCCATTAGCTATTTCGAGATTTTTTAATATTTTATGCGAAGCCCCGTGGCCGGGCCGGGTCCAACAGGAGGGATTCCTCCTGACCGCGGCCGTGGCAGCGCTGCGCCGGCTGGTTGAGCGCGAGCCCTGAGGGCCCCCGTACGAGGCAACGAATTGTATGCATCACCCTCCATGGTTAAATGGAAAGTGACCCGGGTGGCCGGAAAAACCGCCCATCGGCAGGGGCTCAGCGCGCCAGCAGGCCTTCAACCTCGTGCGCCCGGACCGTACGGGTCTGGGGCCCCTGGAAGGAAACGACCACCGCAGCGGCCGCCATCCCACGACGAAGCGAGGCGACCGCGTCATCGCCAGCCAGCAGCCCGGCGTACCATCCGGCTCGCAGCGCGTCGCCGGCCCCGGTCGGGTCGACCACCTTGGCCGGCAGGGCCTCCAGGCGGACTGTCTTCTGGCCCGCGCGGAACAACGACGCCCCCGCGCCTCCATGGGTCACGACCACCGTATCAACGTGGTCAAGCAACTGGTCAGCGGCGCCGTAGCGCAGGTAGGACAACGCACGAGCCAGTTCGACGTCGTTGCAGAAGAACACGTCGGCGAGGTTCAGCATGCGCTCGAAACTCTTGGTGTCGTAGGCGAAGTGGATCTCCTGGCCGGGGTCGAACCCGACTGAG
>JBFJYU010000231.1:0-5417 GCA_041622435.1 Thermoplasmatota archaeon
GTGGTGGTCCGGCGGATTCTCCAATCCACCGCGTGGGACTGGGGGCCGGTGGGAGCCGACATCGACTGGGGTGCGGGTCAGGTGGCCGGCCTGCGCGCCGTGCAAGCGACGCTGCTGGAGCGGGCGCTGCGCGAGGGGCTTGCCTGGGCCGACGTCGCGGCATGGAACGTCACGGGCCCACCCCACCTCGGCCAGACTCGGCTCATCATGGCGGCCCCCGCGTCCCGCGACACGTTCGAGGTGCTGGCGCCGGGCCAGCCGCTGGGAATCACCATCCTGACGGAAGGACTCACTCCGCCCAGCCGCGACACGGGAAACCGCGTCATGTCGGTCATCGTTGAGGACGCCGAAGGCAGCCATTCGGTGAGTTCTCCCCTGACGGCTCACCGCCGCCAGCTCAGCCTGAACTGGACGAGCGCACCAGCCGGCATCTACGACGCCTTCGCCAGCGGCATCGACGGCCTGAGCAGGGTGAGTCTGGATGTCATCGGGGCGGTTCCGATCACGGGCAATCCGTACGTCCTGCCCGCCGACGAGGAGGCCTACGCGGCGATGGGATAGCCCGTGGGCCATCAAGGCCCGCGGACGGGTCCAACTGGGGAACCTGCAGTACGGCCACGCGGCGCCATCGGGGCCAGCCGCTAGAGGTTGACGACGGGTCTGCCCGCTCATTCCCATCGTGTAATCCAGAGGGCGTAGATGACCGCCGCATGCGGCCCGAGTACCACCTGCCAAACGGCCTCGTCCTGCGCGAGATCACCATCTGGAAGGCCATCATCTTCAGCATCCTGACCTTCGGAATTTACTATCTGATCCTTGTCTACCAGAACACGAAGGACATCCAGGCCACGCGGACCCAGCCGTTTGATGCATGGCAGATCATCTTCTGGATCGGCGCTATCCCGTTTCTGGGGTTCCTGCACTGGATTCTCTACGTCTTCAACTGGATGGGACTCAAGGAACTGCGCCATGCGCATGGCAAAACCGACGACAGCCTGGGGATTGTCGCGTTGATCCTGGCGATCATCCTGGCGCCCGTTGGACAAATCATCTGGGCCGTCCACTTCAACGACACCATCCGGGGCATCGGCCAAGCGTCCACCGCCACGGGGCAGTTGAAGGCCCCAACCCCCCCCATGAGTCGGTGTCCACCACCCTCAAACCCCCCACCCGCGTGCCCGGCGCCGTGGACTGGACCGAGAAGTACCGCCCCAGCAGCCTCGCGGACCTGGTGGGCAACGGCCCCTCCGTGCGCGCGCTGCGTGAGTGGGCGGAGGCCTGGGTCGAGGGCGAGCCCAAGCAACGGGCCGTCATTCTCGCCGGCCAGGCGGGCGTCGGCAAGACCAGTGCTGCCATGGCGTTGGCGGCCGACATGGGCTGGGCCGTCATCGAGCTGAACGCTTCCGATGGCCGCAACGCGGACACGATTCGGCGCGTCGCGACGGCGGGCGCCATCCACCAGACCTTCGCATCCGACGGGTCCTTCCACGCGGCCGGCAGCCAGGCGGGGCGCAAGCTGATCATCCTTGATGAGGCGGACAACCTGTACGAGCGGCTGGATAAGGAGTCGGCCGGTGCGGGGTCCGACTTGTCGGATCGCGGGGGCAAGCGGCAGATCATCGATACGATCCGTCAGACGCACCAGCCAATCGTCCTGATCGTCAACGACCTCTACGCGCTGCAGAAGGGGTCCGGGTCCGCGCTGCGCTCGCTGGCGCAGACGATCAAGTTCAACAAAGTCAACGTCCGCTCGATTCCCAAGGCGCTGGAACGCATCGCGCGCGAGGAGGGCATCCACGTGGATCGCGACGTCCTCGAAGCCATCGCCGCCCGGGCCGAGGGGGATCTGCGCGCCGCCGTGCGGGACCTGGAGTCCCTGTGCGCCGGCCGCCAACGGGTCACCTCCGCGGACCTGGGCAGCCTGGGCTTCCGCGACATCACGGGCAACCTGTTCGACCTCGTGCGCCACACGCTCAAGGGCAACGACATCGACCGGCTGCGCAAGGAGTCGTGGGATGTGGACGCCACGCCGGAAGAGATCGTGTTGTGGATCGACGAGAACCTGCCTAAGGAGTACACGGACCCCGGCGACCTCGTGCGCGGCTACGACATGCTCAGCCGAGCCGACCGGTTCCTGGGGCGCGCCCGCCGCGGCCAGAACTTCCGCCTGTGGGCCTACGCCGGCGACCTCGCCACGCTGGGCGTGCAGGCCAGCCGGCAGGTCCGCCCCCGCCCCGGCGCCAGGGGCAAGTTCGTTCCCTTCGGCTTTCCCCAGTACCTGATGAAGATGAGCCGGACCAAGGCGAGCCGGCAGAACAAGGCGGCGCTGGCGACGGCGCTCGGCCACGGCACCCACATGAGCCGCCGCAAGGCCGGCCTGGAGCAGGTGCAAGTGTTCGAGACCCTCTTTCGTGCCGATCGGGAGTTTGCCATCCACCAAACGCTCGAACTCGAACTCAGCGACGACCAGGTCGCGTTGCTGCTGGAAGGCAAGGCCACGGACAAGGACGTGAAGGAGATCCGCGCCGCCGTCAAGGAGCTGGAGCAATACCGCGGACCCAAAACGGCAGAATTCGGGTTCAAGGCCCCCGCCAGCGACGACAAGCCTGACAAACCCAAGGCGCCGAAACCCAAGGCGGACAAGGGACAGGCGACCCTAGGCGCCGAGACGGGCCCAGACGACCAACCCTCGCGGCCGAAGCCCGGAGCGGGGCAGTCCAAGCTGTTTTGACGGGAGAGGACCGACAACGCTAGCTGCGGCGCCGCAGGGCGGGCAAGGCCAGCGCGAGCACGGCTAGCGCCAGCGCGGGGGCCGGGATCGACTCGCGGGGTTCACGGGATGCCGGGGGCGGCGACGCCTCGGCCGGGTCATGGATTGCGACGGACGGCGGTAGCGCGACGACAGTGGTGAAACTCTGGCCGGCGCTGTTGGCCACGAGAGTCAACTCGTCAGTGGCGCCTGTCACGATCGCTGTGGCGGCCAGACTCTGGCCCGGCGCGAGGGAGATGTAGGGGGGAATGGTCGCCACCACCTCACCGCCCCTGGCGGAGAAACGCAAGTCGGCGAGGCTGGTTGCGCGACGGTTCTCGATCACGATGGGCACCCTCACCGCGGTCTCGTCGCGCGATGCGTTCCCGGCCGTCAGCAGCGATGGCCGCTCGTCGTTTGCAAAGAGCGTCGGCGCGCGCACGCCGTTCTCGACGGCCACGTCCCCCAGCGGGTCGAACAGGGGCACGACGGCGTCGGCGGCCTCTTCGCCATCGGAGCCGGCCAGGAAGGCGTGGGCAAACAGAAGTGGACGACCATCCGGCGAGATCGTCATGTGGTAGGGGCTGCTGAGCCGGTTGCCCGGTTCCTCCGCGAGCCGCAGGGGTGCCGTGTAGGCGCCGCCGCCGTTGGTGGATTCGGCCACGTAGAAGGCGACCGTTTCCGATCCGCTGGCCGCCTGATCGTTGAGGAACCCTTCGAACAGGAGCCAGACGCGTGGCCCGGCTGCAGCCAGTTTCAGGTACTGGCCGCGTTCGCAGTCGTCGAGCAGGCTGCCGGGGCCGCCGCACACCGCCTTCACGTCCACGCCATGCGGCGCGTCGCGAAGGTAGTGGGCCTGTCCGGTCACGTGGTTGGCCACGGCGGCGTGGAGAACGCCACGGGACACGGCGAAGCCATCCAGGTTCAACTGCGATTCCCGGTAATCGTCGAACGCGCCGCCGGCAAACGTTTCACCGCCGTCCCGGGAGATGCTGTAGCCGAGGGCGTCGTGCTGACTCCAAGCGAAGGCGACGGTGCCCGCAGTGGCGCCGCCGTGCATTTCGTACACCCAACTGGATGGCTCGGATGCCATCAAGCGCACGTCGCCAGCCACATGGCCGTGCCACGTCGAGACGCCTGCCACCAGGGCATGACCGCTGCCGCTGGCCCGGTGGCCCGCCACGAAGAAGCCACCATCCGTGGCCGGCGTTAACGCGAAGGCACCATCGAAGCCGAGGCCCATCGGGCCCTGCCACACGATGGCCGCGGAGATGGGGTCGATGACGTACAACCGGGCGCCCTCGGCGTCCCCGCGCGCGTCATGGCCGAGCAGGACGAACCCGCCGGCAAGGCTCGTGGCAGACCAGTGGTGGATGCCATGACAGGCCTCGTTCGGCTCGGCCGTTGCCAGGGGCCCGGCCACCGTCAGGGGTGGGCCAAATTGGCGCCCGCCGTCCAGCGACGAAGCGACGCGAATCCAGCACACGGGGGGCCCGTCAGGGCCACCGTCGCGTGCAACGTGCATCCAGGCGGCGACGACGGCGCCGCCCGCGACGAGCAGCCGCGCCGTGACTTCATGGGCTCGGTCGTCGGAAACACGGTGGGCTTGAAACGACACAGGGCCGGCCGATCCCAGAGCCCCGTCGTGGATTTGCGCCGTCGCCAGCGGCTCCTCGGCCCCCAGTTCCGGGTGGGGCAGGTCAATGGCGGGCGTGGCGCGGGCCAATGCGCCGCCTTCGTTCACGCGGACCTCCACGGCGCCCGGGTGAGTGCCCGGGAGGACCAGCTTCGCGTTGGCCTCCAGTTGCACGGGAACGACGCGTTCGACGACGCGACCCTCCAGCGGGTCTTCGCGGGCCACGACAACCGTGAAGTCGCCAGCCGGGCCGGTCCATTCGATCGTGATTCCAGTGTCGTCGCGGGCTGCCGTGAGGGTTGCAGGCTGGGCTTGGGCGCCGGAGCTTGCCGCCAGGATCGCCAGCAGAAACCAGGCCCGCCAGGCCGTCGTTAGAGCCACAGCCCAAGCAGCTTCGGGTTTGGGAAAGCCATTGTGGGCCTGGTGGGCCGGCGGTTCCGCGGCTCAGCGGCTCAGGTCAGGATCCGCGCCATGCGCCACCCCGCGAGCGCCGCGGCCGGCGCACCAAGGGTGGTCGCCACGACGTAAGCCGCGGCTGCCCCGTGTCGCCCGCGCCCCCACAACTGGATGGTTTCGACGCTGAACGTACTCATCGTGGTGAAGGCGCCAAGGAACCCGACGCCGACGCCGAACTGGATGCTGGGCCGCAACCAGTCGGCCTCCTGGCCGCCGAGGAAGAGGGCACCGAGCACCAGCGACCCCGCCAGGTTCACCGTGAGGGTGGGCCAGGGAAACGCCACCCAGGCGGGCCCGGCCCGAGCCATGGCGTGGGCAACCCCGAACCGGGCGAGGGCACCCAGGGCGCCGCCAAGCGCGATGCCGATCAGGTGGCGTGGGTCCACGCGCCGTCCAGAGGCCGCGCGGCCTTAGCCCTGGTGAACCGGCTGGGCTGGGCGGCCCGACGGTTACCCGCGCCCCCATCAGCGTTTTATACGCAGGCCGGTCCTGCCCGGCCATTCAGCGGCCCCCGTTCACGGGGAGGTGCACCATGGGAAACATCCGTCCGACTTACATCAAGCGCATCGCGATCGA
>JBFJYU010000232.1:0-5358 GCA_041622435.1 Thermoplasmatota archaeon
ACCTGCCGTTGCCGCGGCGCGGCCATGACACGGTCATTTGAGTAGGCCCATGGCCGGCGGGGGCCGCCCGGCAGCCTAGCCCCCCCGCGGTTTGGGCAAGGCCCGACGGCCCACGCACATCTAAGTTCTTGGCGGACCCATGAGCGGATATGAGCAGGAGCCTCTGGTGCGTGGCTGTGGTCGCGGCGATCGTGGCGGCCGGGTGCATGGGGCCCGAAGCACCCCAGGATGTTGGGCCCGGATGGCCAGAGCCCGACCTGGGGGATGGCGACCCTGTCGCGGGAGCCCCGGGCTACAGGCTGATCCTCATTGAGGGCAACTACACGGCCGAGCCCGCTGGTGGCGAACCGAGCGCCGGAGTCTGCGGGTTCCCGACGCCGCCCGACGTGAATCGGTCGGCGGGGACCATCGCCTTCCACTCCACGCCCGAAAACCTGGAACGTGTCGGCCCGGAAACCGGCCCGAGGACATCGTTTCCTTTGGACTCCCACAACCTGACGGCGCTGGCCCTCCTGCTGGGCTGGGACAGTTCGGCCTGCGGGGTGGCGGTGACCCGGGCTTGGCCGGCCTACGGGCCGCTGCCAGCGAGCCTCGCCATCGAGCCCCTGCAGGGGGGCACGTGGAGCCTGCGCATCGAGCAGGACGGATCCGCCAGCCTGGACAAGACCCTGGCCATCGCCGCGGGCGCCGAGCCGGTCGTCTGGGACGGCGGCGGCAGCGGCGAGGACGGGTCGTCCTGGAACGCCACGTATAAATTCCAGGCCTTGGGCTTGTTCCCGGCCGCCGGCCTGAGCTACCCTGACTTCTGAACTCACGGTCCGTCATGGCGCTCGCGCGTTCGCGCTTCGCCCTACAGGGTGCCAGTCCCTTCCACGACTTCCCAGAGGAACGCGCCGCCGCCGGTGGCGACGCCCGCTCCAACGGTGGCCAACTCCCATTTGCCCGCCACGGCCTCAACGTCCCAGAAGTCGAACGCGAAGCCCTCGGGCGCGCCGGCGGCCGTGTATTCGTGCATCTCCCCGGAAGGGTCGAGCAAGGCCGTTTCGTGGGCGCCGGCAAACGCGAAGGAAAACACCCAGCCGTACACGTAAGTGGCGTCGTCGCCCACCGTGAACGTCGCATGCGGCTTGGGCGCCACCGTGGACTGGGCGGGGTCCTCCTGGTCCGGGAAGACCGCGCTGAAGTGGTCGATGAGGCTGCGCGCCTCGTCCATGTAGTACGTCCCGGTCCAGTTCTGGCCAAAGCCCATGGATTTGCCGCTGAAGTAGACATCATCCGGCTCTTGCGTGAGGAAGTTGTAGAGCGCGAAGTTGGCGTACCAGCCGATCTCCTCCACGTAGTCGTGGGACAGGATCACGAGGCCATCGGGGGTGGCGCCCACGATGTCGTATCCGGGCTTGGGGCCCTGGAGCGTCGGGATTTCCGGGTTGTACGTCGCCGTGAACTCCACCTCAAACGCATGGGTCTCAAAGTCCTCGAAGTCGGGGATGGTCAGCGTGCTTCGCCAGGTGTGGCCCTCCGAGAGCGGGAAGTCGTAGATGGCCCACTCGGAGCCGAAGCCGGTGCCCTCGATACCGGGCGAGAACTCGCCGAGGATGGGGAAATCGAAGATGGCGTGCTCCTTGGCGGCCGTCGGGTCGTCGGTCGCCAGCACCACGGCCGCGCCGTTCTCTTCGACGGCCACCACATTGATGTGGGTGCCCTCGGCGTCGTCGGGGCCGAAGTAGATGTGGTGGCCCCACCAGTCGCCCAGGCGCCACTCGGGCGCCTCTAGCACGGGCGCCTCCTTCGGCGTGCCCGCCAGCGGAATGGCTGCGGGTTCCTCCGGGCTGCTGTCGGCCGGGGCGGCTGGCTCGTCAGCGCACCCGGCCAAGGTGACGGCAACAAGAAGGGCCGCGATGAGGCTCGAACGGTGCAGGCGGGTCATGATGGGTCCACCACGAAAGGGCGGCCGTACATAGTTTGTTGTCGGACGCCGATGGAACCACGCGGGCGCCGCGAACGGGGGCCGGCACCCCGCGCCACCGGCGCGAAGCCCCCGACCGGGCACGTGCGCGTGGTTCTATTCAGGGAGGTTCACGGTCTCGAAGCGGCGCGCGGAATGGTCCGAGCCGGCGAACCGGGGCAGGCCGTCCGTGTAGGTGAACTCGGCGGGCAGCGGCAGTGGGTCCAGCGCCCGATCCACGTCACGCTTCTCCAGCGAGATGCACATCTCGTGCGCGTTGTAGGGCACGTTGCCCCAGTCGTCGCCGGCGCCCTCGAAGTACGTCAGGTGGCGCTCCGACGTGTAGGGGTAGGGCACGTGATGAATGAAGACCGCGTCGAAGGCGGCGCCGTCGAGGCCCTCCAGACGGAAGCCCGTGCCGGGCTGCATGTCGCGGAATTCGTAGTCACAGTGGTCGGGGCCGCGGGTGCCCGTGAACGGCACGTCGCCAACGACGACGGACCCCTGGGTCGTGCGCGGCCCAGCGGGCGGATTCGGGTTGGCGGCTTCGTAGAGCTGCACCTCGACATCCTTGCCCTCCGAGAGAACGATATAGGCCTTCTCGGGGTAAAAGAAGACGTTGTATCTCCAGTCGCAGGGCGCGCCAAACCGAAGCCCCAGACCCGTGAGTGGGTCGCTGCACGCGGGACTGTAGGCTGCGCGGTCGGCCCGGGCGCTGTGGTCCTTGATGGGGCAATGATCCAGCCACTCGTCCCGACAACTGTAGATCCAACCCTCGCTCGTGTACACATCCTGCGGGTGCCCATCGATGGGAACGGTGTACGACGTACCGTACACCTGGATGCTCAGGCTGGGCTCCGGGTAGGTGGCGGCGCCAGCGATGTCCTGGCCGCCGTGGCGGGCAATGGCCAGTTGAACGTGCGACGAGGGGAGCGCATTGGGATTCGCGATCGTGAGTTGGTCGACGCCCTCGACGCCGGGCTCGCCGGCCCCGGAGTCGAACACGCTGACGTTCCAGGCATAGTCATACACGTCAAAGGCGTAGTCAACAGTTGGCACTGGCCATCCCCGGGGCCCAGTATAAAAGGGGTCGGCGACGAGCCCTTCGACCCATGCGTCCGCCTGATCAGGGTCGTACACCGTGTTCTCGATCGTGCGGTTGGCAATCGGGTCCCAGTTGCCGGGGAGCGTGGCGGTCAGAATCAGGTCTCCGGGCGCGCTGGTGCCCAGGGGGAGTCCGAGCGGCACGAGGAGCGCCGCAGCGAGCAGTGCAATCATTGGTCGGTACATGGGCGTCCAGCCGAATTCGGCCTCGGTCTATTAAAACAGGTTGAATGGCTGGCTAACGCTAGGCAGCAAGACGCCAGCGCAACCCGTCCACCGCGTTCTACGCGAAGGATGTCGCGAAGGCCAGGCCGGCACCCGAGAAATCGGCGGTGACACTGATCTCGTAGGGCAGGCCGCCCGGAGCCAGAGCGCCGGTTTGGGTGGCAGGGCCCGCAAACAGGGCGCCGGCTCCGCGCAAACCGTCCTCGGCGAGTTGGCCCGCCTCAACGATCAGCGTCTCGGACTGGTCGCCGGGCGACGCATTGGAATCGGAGTCCTCGATCTCCGCGATGGTGTCCGGGGACGGGCCGGCGGCGGCGGCGAGGTCGCCGAGGCCGCTCAGATCGTTGGTCCACGCCACCTGCACTTGCAGGCCAACCAGCCGGTCGCGGTAGCCCTGATCGATGGCGGGGTCCTCGTGGAACACGATGGGCTGCGGGTCCCAGGCGGTTCCCATCAGGCCCAGGTGGCCGGGGCCGGCCCAGGTCTGGTTGAGCCCGAGGTTGATCTGGCTCAGGAAGATCGGCACCGCGATCTGCGCCTGTTCTCCCTCCTGGCCGGTCGGGACGCCGGGGAGCCACTCTTCCGTGTAGCCGTCGGCGGCAACGACGATGCCGACCGAGCGGCCCGCTTCGAGGCGGGCCACGGCGATGCCGTCGGGGCCGGTGCTCAGGCGCAGGACGCCCTCGATGGTGGGTGTGTCGAAACTGATGCTGACGCCGCCCCCGTCGGGGCCGGAATTGACATCGATTTCCGGCATTTCGATTTCGGGCCAGTAAACGACGACGCCGGCGCCAGGGACCGGCTCGCCGCCGGGCCCGTGGGTGACCAGGATTCGCAGGGTGAAGGGGCCTTCGCCGGCGTCGACGGGTGCTTCATCGATGCCGCGGGCGGTGACGGGCGGCGAGTCGTCGAGGCAGCCCGATACGAGCAATGCGGCGGCGACGGCCAGCCCAAGGAGTGGACGCATGATCGCTCAGGGGACCTGACAGGTCTTTTGCGTTGCGGATGAAAACGCCTGGCGGGCGCGGCCCCGTCGCGGGCCCGGAGCGCCAGCCGCCCAAGCGGGGCGCCTAGCGGCGGCCGTTGACCCCACGGGTTTCACCGAGGGCCAGATCCCAGAGTTCCTCGTGGGGACGGCCGGCCGCGTGCCAGGCCGCGCGGGCCCGTTCAAGCGGCTCCACCACCGGTTCGCGCGACAGCCTGAACGTCCCCCAGTGGACCGGGGTCATGCTCCGGGCCCCGACGGCCTGGCAGGCCCGTACCGCTTCTTCGGGCGTGACGTGAACGTCACCCAGCCACCAGCGCGGCGCGTAACCGCCCACGGGCAGCAGCGCGACATCGAGGTTACGAAACCGGCGGCCGATGGTCCGGAAGTGGTCGCCGTACGCCGTGTCGCCGGCGAAGTACACGCCGCCGCGGGACTGGTCTGCGTCCCGGGCGACCCACCCGCCCCACAGGGTGTGGTTGCGGTCCCAGGGGCTGCGGGCGCTCCAGTGGACGGCGGGCACTAGCGTGAGGTCCACGCCCTTCACGGTGGCCGTCTGCCACCAGTCGAGTTCGTGTACGGTGCCAAATCCGCGCTGGGTCATCCAGCGGCCAAGGCCCAGGGGCGCCAGGACCGCCACATCGGGGGCCAGGCGGCGCAGGGTCGGGGCGTCCAGGTGATCAAGGTGGTTGTGGCTCACGACGATGGCGTCGATGCGGGGCAGGTCATCCCACGCAAGGCCCGGCTGGGTGAGGCGCGGGATGGTCCCGAGAAGCCGGTTGGACCAAATGGGATCGGTGAGAAGGTTCATGCCGCCGATCTGGACCAGGCAGGTGGCGTGGCCGACCCAGGTTACCGTGGGTTGATCGGCGGCCGGGCGTACCCGTACGTTTTGCGCCCGGGGCACGGCAGCCGCTTCGGCCCGGGCCTTGCGGTGGGACCCGGCCCCGCCACTCAAGGCGTACCGGAGGCCGTTGACCACCACGTGCTGGGGCCTCACCGCGCGCGCCCTCACCTTCTCTTTTCCCAAGCCCACACGGCTTCTGGGGGGCCCGAGGGCAAAAGCAGCGGCGCGTCGGGCTGGCTGGGGGGAGGGGGA
>JBFJYU010000233.1:0-5350 GCA_041622435.1 Thermoplasmatota archaeon
GCGTCTGGCGCGCTACTCCTGATCGTTACGGTCTACCCTGCGTGAGTGACATGGAACCCGACGACCTGCCTTCAGACCTCTACTATCCGAGCGCCCGCGAATGGGCCTCGGCTGCAACTGAGTTGCGCAACCACCTCATGGAAGCCAGGCCTCGCGTGTTCCCGCCGGGCCCCGCCCGAACCTGCCCGGTCTGCTCGGAGGTCGCCCTTGCCAGCCGCGACGACTTGGTTCGCGAGGTTGTCGTGGGAGCCATCGCCTTGGTTCACCACAACCTGCACGGCGCCCGCTGCGAGTCGTGCGGGACCGAGTTTCTGGAGGCCTACGAAGAGCTGGCCCTAGAGGATGCCGGCCCCGAGCGGACGCTAACCGACTACCAAGCGAAGGTAACCAGCGTGTCCGGCCGGAACCTGGGCACCTACTGGCCCAAGGATGTGGTTCGCGTGATGGACCTGCACAGCCAAGGCTCAGCGTGCAAATTCTGGACGCGGATACGATGCTCATCCGGCGCCGGCACGAGCATCCCTGACGTGGCCGCCCGCCCGCCCCCAGCCACCTAGGCCGTCGCAGCCCGCCCCCGCAGCACCCGGGGCCTCCTGCGCGCCACCAGCCAAACGCCCGCCAAAATCAGCGCGGCCGCCGGCAGGACGCGGGGCTCGACGCGATCGCCGAAAACGATCGCGACCGTGATCGCCGCAACGACCGGCTGCAGGTAGATGTACACGGCCACCGTCGAGGACGGCACGTGGCGTAGGGCGGTCGCGTTGAGAACGTAGGTCAGCACGCTCGGCCCGAGAACAATGAACGCCAGGATCCACCAGAGGCTTGCCGGCGCGGCGGCCAACTGGTCCGCGGCACCCACGGCGAGGCCGACGGGCAGCAGCAGGACGGCGCCGATGGCGAACATCCAGGTGGTCACCGAGAGGGGGTCGTGGCGCTGCATGGCGGGGCGGCCCCAGACGAGGAAGGCGCTGAAGAAGAGGGCGTTGGTGAGAACCATCAGGTCGCCGGCCGCGGTGTGCCAGGACGCCTGGAAGCCGCTGAGGCCAACCAGGTAGGCGGCTCCGGCGAGGGCCAGGCCGATTCCCAGGGCCCGCCGGGGCCCCATCGATTCCCGGCCCGTCGCCACAGCCAGCGCGTACGTGAACACGGGAATCGTCGTGATGAGGATGGTCGCGTTGACGGCGCTGGTGCGTTCCAGACCGAGGACGAACAGGCTCTGGTTGAGCACGACTCCCAGCAGGCTGAACGCCAGCATCGCCGGCCAGGCGCGTGCCGGGACGGGGTTGCGCACCAGCAACCGGTGGATGAGTAGGAGGACGGCGGCGGCGCCGATGGTGCGCACCGACGCCAAGGCGAGGGGGTCGAGGTGGCGGAATGCGGCTTGCGCCGCCACGGGCCACACGCCGAACACGATCTGTACCACGAGCAGGGCGAGGTGTGCGCGGCCCTGCTGTCCCACGGTTGGCGCCACGCGGCCCCGGCCAAGAGGATTGCGGCCCCACAACGCCTAAGCCCGTGGCCGAGTCCGACCGCCCATGAAGTGGGTGCTTCCCGCCGTTGTGCTGCTTGCGAGCGCCGGCTGCCTGGACGATGCCGCCGACGCGATCGACGACGCTTTCGACTCCGCCATCGGGGCAAGCGCCTGTCTGTTTTCGGGCGACGAGGATGCTGTCTTCTACTTCGGCCCGGCCCACACGCTGAGTCTGGAGGCCCCCGCAGGCGCCGGCAGCGAGGGTGGCAACGCGTTCTCCAGCGCGTTTTTGACCAACGACCTGAAGGAATGGCTCTCGGCGCCCGTCGAGGACGGCTTCGTCATGACCGGCACCGTGATCCTGGAGTACTGGGCCCAGAGCACCGGCTCGCCGGCCCCGCTCATGGTCGGCGGCGACACCGGTGAGGGTTACCACTTCTTCAACCAGCTCGGCAGCGATGTGGCCGTGGCGCCCAGTTACGTGGTCGAGTACGCCGAGGCCGCCATGGCCCCGGGCACGATCCGCCACTACGTGCACGAGTTCGAGATGCCCGAGGGCGGCTTCGTCGTCGAATCCGGCGATTCCCTGCGCGTTCTCCTGACCAGCCTAGCCACCGATGGCCCCGACGGCGGCGGCCACATCATCCACTACGGCGGCGAGATGCCCAGCCAGGTGCGCTTCGACGCCGACTGCTATGCCAAGCGCGACTGGATCGAGGCCGCGGCTCCCGTCGTCGAGGCCGTCAGCCTGCCCTTCAACCAGGGCCTCCTGACCGGCGCGGTCCCCGCCGAGGAGGGCGTCAACGCCGCCTTGGTGCCCTTCGATCTGGCCGAGGCCACGGACCGTCTCACGGTCAAGATCCTGGCCGACGCCGGCAACCCGAACCCGACCAAGGACGACATCGACATCACGATCACCGATGTGGATGGCAACCCGGTCTGGGGCGGCAGCACCCCGTACACTGACGAGACCCTGCGCGCCTGGCGCGCCAACTTCGACGCCACCATGCCACCGGGTCGCTACCACGTCGAGGTCGCCAGCTACTCCGGCATCGGGTACTCGGGCCAAGTCGAGATCGTCCAGGAAGAACGGGACTAGCCGCTCCGGAAGCGCCCGCCCCCCGCGGCCCCACCCTTATCAGGGGGCCTCGTGTCGGCCGGCCGTGGCCCTCCGAGTAGGCGTTCTGGCGGTCCAGGGAGCCGTCAGCGAGCACCTTGACGCACTGGCGCGCGCCGCCAGCGCGGCGGGCATCGAGATCGAAGCCATCGCCGTGCGCACCCCGGACGAACTGGCCAGCGTGGCCGGCATCATCCTGCCCGGCGGCGAGTCCACGGCCATCAGCCGCCTGCTCCGCTTCACCGGCCTCCAGCAGCCCCTTATCGACCGCGCGCTGGCGGGCGATCTTGCGGTTTTTGGCACCTGCGCCGGCATGGTCCTGCTGGCCAGCGAGGCCAGCCACGATGTCGCGGAGAAGGACGTCCAACTGCTGGGCCTGCTCGACGCCGAGGTGGATCGCAACGCGTTCGGGCGCCAACGCGAGAGCTTCGAGGCGGACCTGGACATCGACGGAATCGGCCGCGTGCCGACCGTGTTCATCCGAGCCCCGGTGCTGGCGCGCGCCTGGGGCAAAACAGAGGTTTTGGCGCAAACGCAAAAGGGAATCGTGGTCGCCAGGAAGGGTCGGGTTCTCGCTACGGCCTTTCACCCTGAACTCACGCCGGACACCCGGCTGCACGAGCACTTCCTGAAGCTGTGCGGGGCTGCGGCGGCGCGCTGACGGGTGCCTGGCCCGGCCCCGGGTGGGGCTGTGGCGCCGCAAGGGCCTTGAAGGGGTTTGTGGCCTGTGCTGATGGGTGGTTGCTGTGTCTACGATCGTCCTGCGCCGTCGCCGTCGCCGCCTCGCGGACTTGCTGAGCTCCCGCCCCATGCGGGCCCTGAACGGCCACTGGCACAAGCCGGCGCTGTACCTGTTCCTGGCGCTGGTGATCGGCCACTGGGTCGAACACCTGCTGCAGGCCTACCAGGTGTACGCCTTGGGGTGGTCCTTGGCCGAGGCCCACGGCGGCCTCGGCTTGCTGTGGCCTTGGCTGTCCACGTCGGAGGTCCTCCACGTCGGCTACGCCGGGGTCATGTTGTTGGGGCTGTACCTCCTGCGGTTCTCCTTCTCCGGATCGGCGCGCCTCTGGTGGGACGTTGCCTTGTGGATCCAGGTGTGGCACCAGTTCGAGCACCTGGTCCTTCTGGTGCAGGCGCTGTCGGGGTGGCACCTGGCCGGCCGCGCCATACCTACCAGCGTCGTCCAGCTGGTCGTGCCCCGCGTGGAGTTGCACCTGTTCTACAACGCCGTTGTCTTCCTCCCAACAGTGGTGGGCATGCTGCTGCATGTTTGGCCGCCGGCGCACGCCCTTTCGGATCCCTGCTCCTGCTCCCGCCGCCTCGACGACCGCCCAGCGCCCGCCTGAGCCGGGTCAGCCGGCGCCCGGCCGCTGCTCCTTCAGGCGTCTCCGGGGGATCCGCACTGCGTTGATCAGACGGAGGTGCCGGCGGAAACGGAGGCGGGGCCGTGTGGCGCGCAGGTGCTGCGTGCTCGCCACGGCAAGCCAGCCTGAACTCACGCCGGACACTCGGCCGCGCCAGCGGCTCCTGGCCGTGTGGGCCGGGGCGCGGGCGCCGAGGCGCCTGCCGGCCCAGGCCGCGGCCAGGGTTACCCGAGGCAGACGCGCACGTCCAGGTCGGTGCCCGCCGAAGCCACGATGAGCGCGTCGCTGGCCTTGTACCGCGAGTTGTCGGGCACGTCGCAGGTCTCGTCGCCGCCGTCGGCGGCGCAGGACACGATGAATCCGTCAACCTCCTCGCAGCCGTAATCGTCGCAAACCAACTCCGAGCCCCAGAAGTGGACATCAATGTCGTAGTCGCCGTCGGTTTCGGTGTATGTGGTCAATTCGAACCAGTCCGCGACGTTGACCCAGAACCCGTCGGCGTAACGGATGGGCTCGGGCACGGGGCCCTGCGGCTCGAAGTCTCGGCCGTCGAACTGGTATGCCAGGGTCAACGTGGGGTAGTATTTCGCCATCAGATTGCCGGCCATGATCGTTTCATTGCCTGCGTCGCGGTCACCGATGGGACACGCGGTTGGGCTGGCACTGGCCAGTACCATGCTTGCAAGGGCGAAGACCAGCGCAGAGCGCACGAGAAACTTCATGCGACAAAAAAATCGGCGGGTTTGATAAGGATTTGTCGGGGCTTTGGCGGCGCCCGCAGGAACGGCCCTGCGTCGCTGCGGGCCGATCGGGGGCCGGGGCTCTCAGGCGCCCATGCGGGCTTCCTGGAGCAGTTCCTCAAGGTGGTCCACGCTGCGCCGGTAGCTCTCCATGGCGTTCTGGAAGTGGGCCTCGGCGAAGTTCCATGCCTTGCTGAGGCTGCCGTAGCGCAGTCGGAAGGCCCGGCGCCGCTCGCCCTCGACCTCAATGTGCAGGTCCTCAACGAGGTCGAGGTCCAGGAGCTTGTTCATGTGCCGGTACACCGAGGGCAGCGTGGTCTCGCACGCCTGGGCCAATTCCTCCACGGTCCACGACTTGGTCGGGTGCAGCAGCAGGCAGTCGTAGAAGATGCGGAAGCTGATGCCGTGGTCGGGGCCCTTGCGGGCCGTGTATCCGATCATGTCGAACAGCAGCTTCGCGACACGCTTCGGGTCGTCCTCGCCGGTGAGGGGGGCGTGGCTGATCACCTGCATCTCGAAAGCCATGGGCCAACGAGCCCCCCCTTGGTTTTAGGACATTACGTTTCGCTTTGCGTATTGGCCTTGCCGCGGTGGGGTGGCCGCCGGCGGATCAGAAAGGCCATCAACAGGAACAGCGCGGCTGCGGCGAGCAATGCCA
>JBFJYU010000234.1:0-5318 GCA_041622435.1 Thermoplasmatota archaeon
CTGGCGGTGCAGTTGATCGCCGCCAAGCTCAACATCGCCCGGGGCTCGGACTCGGGCCCGGTGGATGACGTGATCGCCGACGCGGACGCGCTGCTGGCCCTGTACGCCGGCAAGCTGCCCTACGGCATCGACAGTGACGACCCCAACAAGGACCACGCCAAGGATTTGCGCGAGATCCTGTACAAGTACAACAAGGGGTACCTGACGGAGCCGTGCGTTGAGGACCGGTGTCTCGAAGACGACGAGCGCATCGCCCGCAGCGGTGACGACTGCGAGGACGAGGACGAAGACAAGGACGAGTGCAAGTACGAGGCGTCATCGGTGGAGGCGACCCGTCACGACGAGGACGAGGACGAAGGTTGTGACGACTAGCTAGTGCGGGCGCTCGTTGACGGGGCCGGCGGCGCCGGCCCCTCTTTCCCTTTCGCCTTCTGCCTGCTTGGCCCCCTCTTTCGAGGGTTAACCTCCCCCCGGCGCGCGTTGGATGCCTCGTTACTTTCACCCCGCGTGCGCCGAGGGAAGAGCCCGAAGGCAGGCGCCCCAGTCGAACCCGGCGCATAAGCGTGGGGCTCGGGGGCGCCGCCGTGGACGCTGTTTTTTTGGAATGGATTTGCGGGGGGCGGCCCAGAGGAGGCGCTCCCGGCGGGGATCTTGAAGATGTGCGCGTCGCGGGCCTGGGGCTCGCGGGTAACGGAGGCGCACGGTGGGGGAATGGCAGAGGGGGCAGGGGTGGGGGCATGGCCCCCGATCCCCTGCTTAGACGTTCCAGGTGATACTGGTCATGGTGTCGGCCGCCGTGTCCCAGGCGCCGTCGGCCACGATGTCGGTCACGGTCGCGCTGTGGGCGCCGCGGGCGGAGAGCTTCCAGGTGAAGCTGGCGGTGCCGTCGGCGTCCGTGGTGGCCGTGCTGGTCTCGCAACTGGTGCCGCACATCTGGACGGTCACCGTAGCGCCGCCGGCGGGGGCGCCGTTGGCGTCGGTGATGTCGACGGTGACGGTGGCCTTGCGGCGGTTCTGCGAGTGGCTCATGGCGTCGATGTGCACCGGGTCGGGCTCGTTGCGCACCTCGCCGACGGTGATCGTCTGCGTGGAGGTGTGCGTGGCGCCCTCGTTGTCGGTGACCGTCAGGGTGATCGTGTACGTGGCGGCGGCGGCGTAGGTGTAGGTGCCGGTGGCGCGCTTGGGGCTGGCGCCGTCGCCGAGGGCCCACTGGTAGCTGGCGATGCTGCCGTCGGGGTCGCTGCTGCCGGTGCCGTCGAAGCTGCACGTCAGGGCAGAGCAGGTGGCCGTGAACGAGGCGACCGGCGGCTGGTTGGCCGGCTCGGGCTCCGGCTCGGGCTCGGGCTCCGGCTCGGGCTCGGGCTCCGGCTCGGGCTGGGGTTCCGGCTCGGGCGCGGGGGCGCCGGCCAGGGCGGCGAGGGCATCGACGGCGCCGGCGCCCTGGGCGGTCGCGGGTTTACCGAGGTCAGCCGCAGTGGCCGTGAGCTGGCTGCGCAGGTCCGCGGCGGACATGGGCGTGGCCGACAACACGAGGGCGGCGACACCGGCCACATGGGGCGTGGCCATCGAGGTGCCGCTCTTCGAGCCGTAGCCGCCGCCGGGGACGGTGCTCCAGATCGCGAGGCCAGGCGCCGCGATCTCAACCTCGGGGCCCTTGTTGCTGAAGGAGACGACGTTGCCGTTCCAGTCGAGGGCGGCGACGGCCATGGCCATGGGGTTGCGGGCCGGGTAGGCGACGCAGGAGCTGCAGCCGGAGTTGCCGGCGGCGGCGACGATCAGGACATCGTTGTCCGTGGCGTACTGCATGGCGGCGTTGACCGTGCTGCTCCAGGTGTTCTCCATGCCGAGGCTCATCGTGATGATGTCCGCGCCCTGGTCGACGGCGTAGGTGATGCCGTTGGCGATGGCGCTCCAGGGACCGGAGCAGGAGCCAGAGTAGTTCTTCATGACCTTCACGGGCAGGATGCTGACCTGCGCGGCGCCAGCGACGCCCACACCGTTGTTGGTGGTGGCGCCGACGGTGCCGGCGACGTGCGTGCCGTGGCCGCAGTCGTCCTCGGGCGTCGCGTCGTTGTTGACGAAGTCATACCCGGGCAGCAGGTTGGTGAGGTCGGGGTGGGCCGCGTCGACGCCCGTGTCGAGCACGGCGACGATGACGCTGCTGGAGCCGGTGGTGGTGTCCCAGGCGGCCTGGGCGTTGACGCCGGGCGTCGGGCCCCAGCCCCACTGGTCGTTGAACTTGGGGTCGTTGGGGGTCATGAACGCCTGGGCGGCGTCGGGGCGGTCCTCTTCGACGTAGCTGAAGCGGGCCGAGTTCTGGGCGCGCATGGCGAAGCCGTTGCGGTCGGCGGTCTCGATGGTGGCGAAGCCGGCCTTGTCGTTGACGGCGATGACGGTTCCGCCGGCGAGGTTGTCGCCGATTTCGGGGGCCTCACCGTTGTAGCCGACCGTGTAGAACGCGGCTTCGGTGGCGGGGGCGCCGGCCATGGCGGCGGGCACGATCAGGGCGAGGGCGACGAGCGCGTAGCCCACCTTGCGGTAGCCGGAAACAATGTTGGAAAACATGAGGCCTAGCTCTCCATCGGGGTGGGGGTGGGCGTGAGGCTGGGCAGGCGCAGGCCCGCGAGGGTCTGCATGGCTCCGCGCACTTGCGCGGGAGTGGGGGTCAGTAGCAAAGCGAAGCCGGCTAGGCTCCTCCAGGCGGGGTCGACGCGGTTGTAACGAGGCATCATACTACCCTTTGTACATTCTCTAGTTAAACCCTTCCCCGAAAATCGCGCCCAAAGGCCCCTGGACTCCCCTGATCGGGCCCAGCATGGCCTAGCATGGCCCAGCACCTGCCAGCCATACCTGGCCTCAATCGGGCCTCTGTGGGACTTTTTGGCGTGATCCGCTGGCGGGACTGGGGAGTGCCCCAAGGTATCCGAAGGCGCCGCCCGCCACGATAGGCTCTCGCGTCCGACCGTTGCCCAGCGCGGCGCGCCGGCATCGCAGCGTCCGTCTCAGACGCTGACGCACTGCGGCGCGCCACATTCCAGACCATCGACTTCGTTGCGCGCCGCGCCCAGGGGCGCCACGGCCACGCACGGCGCGTACGCGTCCATGCAGGAGCCCGTGCCCGCGTCGTTGGACGCGTCGCCAGCGACGCCAAGCGCGATGCAGGACGGGCCGCGAACGCCGTCGCACGAGTTGCCGCCCGCGCCGTTGCTCGCATCCCCAGTTCCGCTGACGGCCACGCAGGCGGCGCCAACGTCCGTGCTGCCCAAGGCGTACGCCCAGGTGGCGCAACTGTCGTCGCCCGCCTGGTTGCCGGCGTCGCCGGTGCCGCTGATGGCCGCGCAGGTCAGGCCCAAGGGTTCGCGGCAGCCCTCATCGTGAGCGGTGTTCGTGGCGTCGCCGGTGCCGCTGATGGCGATGCAGTGGGCCACGCCGCCTTCGCAGGACGTGAAGCCCCCGGGGTTACCGGCGTGGTTGCTGGCATTGCCCGTGCCACTCACGGCGACGCACGAAACGCCTTGCAGGCCCTCGCACGTGCCCGAGCCCGCTGCATCGTTGGTCGCGTCGCCCGTGCCACTGATGGCGAAGCAAGAGACGGCGTTCAGGCCGTTACAGGTGCCCTGCCATTGCATGTCGTTGGTGGCATCGCCCGTGCCCGAGGCGGCGACACAGGACGTGACCCCGGTGCAGGTCACGTAACCGCCGCCCTGGTTGGTGGCGTCGCCCGTGCCACTGATCGCCCGGCAGCCGGCACCGCCGCAGCCCACGTCGTCGCTGACGGCGTTGCTGGCATTGCCGGTGAGGCTCACCGCGCTGCAACCGCCCGAGCAGCTCCAGCCGCTGGCGTCGTTGCTGGCGTTGCCTTCGCCGCTTAGGGCCAGACACGCAAGCGGGCCGCGGCACGCCCAGGTCCCGCCACCGTTGGCAGCGTCGCCGCCGCCACTGACGGCCACACACGAGGCAAACGAGCACGGGTACGCGCAAGCCAGGTAGCAGACGTGGTCGCCGGCGTCGTTGCTGGCGTCACCGGAGCCGCTCACGGCGATGCACGACAGGCCCACGTTGTCGACCGGCCAGACGGAGTCGCCGCGGCAGCCGCCCACGCCGGCCTGGTTCGACGCGTCGCCCCCAGCGCTGACGGCGATGCAGGAAATCCCGGTGCACGACGTACTGCACGCCAGGACGCCACATTGGCCGGCGCCGCCGTTGTTGCTGGCGTCGCCCGTGCCGGCCACCGCGATGCAGTTGACGCCGTAACAGGACCCTGCCCCGCCTTCGTTGGAGGCGCTGCCGCCGCCGATGGCATAACACGACGTTGCCCAGCAGGAGCCCTCGCCGGCGCGATTGCCGGCATGGCCGGTGCCGCTGACGGCCACGCAGGCCCCGTTGCCCGTGCAGGCGCCATCGCCAGCCTCGTTGCTGGCGTCGCCGAAGCCGCTGAACGTCAGGCAGCCGGCGTCGCGGTCGCATTCCGCGCCCGACGCGTCGCCGTGGACGCTCACCGCCAGCGTCTCGGAACAGGCATCCTCGTCCCATCGGATGTCCGGGCCCTCTTGGCACGACTGGGCGCTCACACCGTTTGCAACGGCTGTAGTGATGAAAATCAGGGCGGCCGCGACCACCAACCAACGCGACATGCCGCCCGAGACGGCTGTGCTGGTTCAAGAGGGCTCCGCCGACGGGTCAGGTGCCAAGCGGCGCATCCCGCATCCCCCGCGCCGTCGGCCGCCTGACGTCGCTTCAATCAAGTACCGCCGCCGCCTCGCGGCGCCGTCATGAGCGTCGAGGACCGCGTCTCCCAGTTGCGCGAACGCAAGGCGGCATCCCTGGCCGGTGGCGGCCCCGCCCGTGTTGAAAAGCAGCACAAGGGTGGCAAGTACACCGCGCGCGAACGCCTGGATCTGTTGTTCGACTCCGGCTCTTTCGTCGAGTTGGATGCCCTGCGCGAGCACGAGTGCGTCGACTTCGGCATGGACCGCAAGCAAATCCCGGGCGACGGCGTCGTGACCGGCTGGGGCATGGTTGACGGCCGCATCGTGTACGCCTTCGCGCAGGACTTCACGGTCTTCGGCGGCAGCCTCGGCTGGGTTTACGCCGAGAAGATCACCAAGATCATGGACCTCGCCATCCAGAACGGCGCCCCCGTCGTGGGCCTGAACGACTCAGGCGGCGCGCGCATCCAGGAAGGCGTCGTGTCCCTGGCGGGTTACGCGGAGATTTTCTACCGCAACACGCAGGCCTCGGGCGTCATCCCGCAGATCTCGGCCATCCTGGGCCCCTGCGCGGGCGGCGCCGTGTACAGCCCGGCCATCACTGACTTC
>JBFJYU010000235.1:0-5292 GCA_041622435.1 Thermoplasmatota archaeon
CTTCTCGGTTGGCAGGCGTCGGTTCCCGGCACTGGCATTGAGTTCACGATGCGGTACCTGGGCAGCGACATCGCCGGCGTCTACTCGATCACCGAGGCCAGCCAGTTCCTCAAGTTGATCTTCTTGGGCGTGGCCTGGCTCGCCGTCGCCGGCATGGGCCGTGTCTTCCGGGGCAAGGTGGAGGAGGACTGGGGCGAGTTCTTCAGCCTCATCCTGTTCGCCACGCTGGGCATGATGATCGTCGCCTCGTCGACGGAGCTCATCACGCTCTTCATTGGAATCGAGATCGCGAGCCTGTCCAGTTACCTGCTGGCTGGCTTCCACCGCGATCGCATCGGCGCCGAGGCTGCGTTGAAGTACTTCAGCTTCGGAGCGGTCAGCAGCGGCCTCACCCTGTTTGGCATCAGCCTGCTTTATGGCATGACGGGCACGACCAAGATCGCCGAGATCGGCACGGCCCTCTACACGGGTGGTCCCTTCGACGCCATGTCGGTGGTTGCCATCGTGCTGCTGCTGGGCGGTCTGGGTTTCAAGATCAGTAGCGTGCCGTTCCACTTGTGGGCGCCCGACGTTTACACCGGTGCCCCAGCTCCCGTGGCGGGGATGCTCGCCACGGCGTCCAAGGCCATGGGTTTCGCGGCCATGTTCAACATTTTCCTGGTGGGCCTGATCGGTATCAAGCCGAACTGGGAGCTTGTTGTCGCCATCGTGGCCGTTGTCACCATGTTTGTGGGCAACCTGGTTGCGCTGCGCCAGGACAGCCTGCGCCGCATGCTGGCTTACAGCAGCATCGCCCAGGCGGGTTACCTGCTCATCGCGGTGGCGGTGGGTACCTGGTATGCGCTGGGCGGCGGCCTGCTGCACCTGTTTGTCAACGCAGCGATGAAGCTGGGGGCGTTCCTGATTGTGGGCGTCTTGCTGACGATGGGGCTCAGCGACCGCGTGGGCGGCTACCGGGGCCTCGGCCGCCGTGCGCCGTTCATGGCCTTCGCGCTGACCGTGTTCCTGTTGTCCATGGCGGGTCTGCCGCCGCTGGGTGGCTTCACGAGCAAGTTCGTGCTGTTTAGCAGCGCCATCGAGGCGGGGGTCATCAACGACCTTGGCTGGATGATCTGGCTGGCCGTCTTCGCCGTGTTGAACTCCGCCATTAGCCTGTACTACTACTTGCGCGTGATTCGCACCATGTACGTGGACGAGGCCGACGCCGAGGCGAAGGACTTCGAGATCAGCCGAGGCGCGACCGTGGCGGTTGGCGTGTGCCTGCTGCTGGTGCTGATCGTGGGCGTGTACCCGCAGTGGTTCATCGAGCAGGCCATGTCGGCGGCGATCTCCATGCTGACGCCTGGCGCCTAGGCTGGTCCGCAGGACGGCGGCGGCGATCAACGCCTATCCAGCGACCGCAGGGTCTGGGGGCGGCGAGGGGTTCCTTGACGGGGTCCAACGCCCCTGGGCCCGCGTGGCCTTGGGCACCAACGCTCAAATAGCTCCGGCGGTGAGCGAGAAGCCGATGAGCGAAGCGGTGCTCGAGCGCATCCAGGCGGCCATCGATGAGATTCGGCCCGCCCTCCAGTTTGACGGCGGCGACATGGATCTCCTCGGCTGGGACGCCGACACCGGAGTGGTGTCGGTGCAGATGGTCGGGGCCTGCCATGGGTGCTCGATGAGTGAGGTCACGATGGTGGCCGGCGTCGAGCGAATCGTGAAGGAGCGGGTCCCTGAGGTCACGAGCCTCGTCAACATCCCGCCGGACTACGCGCCGACCAATCCCAAGTACTAGGCTCGCCCGCAGCGAGCGCCGGGCGCTGGGGCCCATGTGGTCGCTTTTTGCGCCGCTACGGTTTTCCGCGTGGCGGGGTCCCCGACACCGTGGCCCCCGCGCGCACGCTCATTCTCCTGGCACTCGGTAACCTGTTGGCCGGCATTCTCATGGCCGTTGCCGGTACGCTCGGCATCGGTGGCCTGGCGTGGTTTGGCGCCCATGAGGCGCTGCTGCTGTTCGGCTTTCTTCTGCCGGCGTTCCTGGCCGTGATCGTCTACTACGTGGCCGAACTGGGGCCGCGGGTCCCCGACGGCGTCAAGGTGGTCCGCATTGGCTGGATCCTTGCGGCTGGCGCATGGCTGCTGGCTGTCGCGCGCCTGGCCGGCGCCGCCGACGGCAGCGCGTTGCTGCTGCCCGGCTGGCTGGCGCTCGTTGCGGCGGGCGGGATGCAGACCGGTGTGATGCTGAAGGCGCTGCCGTCGCGCGGCGAGTCCGTGGTCGATGTTGACCGGGATCCGCTGACCAAGGGCGACGATGCGTGCTTTACGCAGCTTCGTTTTGCCCATTTCTTCCTCCCGCTGGGGCTGCTGGGCCTGGCGCTTGGCCACGCGCCGTGGCTGGCGACGTCGGCCATGGGCGCCGGCATCCGACTGGCGGGTGGCCACGCGTTGCTGGCGGGCTTCGGGTTGTTTGCCACGTACGGTGTGAGTCACTTGGTGGTTCCCCGTTATTCCGGTGTTCCGGCCATCGCGGCCGGCGCCATCAAGGGGGAGCTGCACAGTGGCCTGCTCGGCTTGGTGGGCCTGATGGCGGGCTTCCTGGTGGGCGCCAACACGCCGGTGGGCAGGGGACTGGTCGTCGGCCTTGGTCCCTTCCTGTTCATTTCGTTCTTCACGTTCATGGGTGTGCTCGGCGCCAACATCATGCGGAACAAGAGCAAGACGCAGCGGGTCACCCGCGAGTTCGTCTACGTGCCGTGGACCTTTACCGGGGTCTTCTGGCTCATTTGCGGCGTCCTCCTCGGCATCTTCTTGGGCTTCGCTCCCCAGGCGCTTCCCGACTTTGTGCCTGAGCTGCGTTTCGTTCACGTCCACATCGCGCTGTTGGGCGGCATGGCGCAGCTCCTGCTGGGCTTCGCGCTGCGCTGGCTGCCGGCCTGGACGAATCAGCAGCCGCCTCTTTTCCAGGCCAGCCGCGGCGCGTTCTTCCTGTTCAACGGCGGCTTCACCGCCTTGCTGATCGGACGCCTGGCAGGTAGCGTGGACGCCGTCCTGTGGGGCGGGGTGGCCACTGCCGCAGGCGTCGTGCTTTTGCTGGCCTCCCTGCGAGGCTATTTCCCTGCGCGCGACGCTGCGTCCGCATGAAGTCCATAACGATCGGAGCGGCCGCCACACGGCTTGGCGCCTTCCACATTGCCATCGGCGACGACGAGGTGCTACGCATCACGCTGCCCTCTGATGGCCGTCCCCACATGGATGACTGGCTGGAGCGCCACTTTCCAGGCGTGCCCGTCGCGGAGGGCCAGCATGCACTCATCGAGAAAACGGCGCAGCAGTTATCCCAGTGGGCCGACGGCCAGCGCCAATCGTTCGACTTGCCGCTGCGTTTCGTCGGCACCCCGTTCCAGGTTGCGGTCTGGAAGGCGCTGGCGAACATCCCCTACGGGCAGGTTCGCAGCTACGGCGAAATCGCCCAGGCGGTGGGCAAACCCGGCGCTGCGCGCGCCGTGGGGCAAGCCAACAACCGCAACCACTTGGCGCCCGTCATCCCCTGCCACCGCGTCGTGGCGGCCGGCGGCGCGCTGGGCGGCTACGGTGGCGGGGCAGACTTGAAGGAGCGCATGCTCGACCTCGAGAAGCAGGCATAGCCGGGCGCGGTGCGGCCGGCCGTTATTCGTCCTCGGCGCTCGCCTCAAGGTCCAATTCGGGGCCGGAGCGACGAACCTCCAGGGCCACGGCGGCCGTTCCCATGGCCGCCATCAGGGCCAGAAAGGCCAAGGTTCCGGTCCAGAATGACAGGGGCGCGCCGGGCCGGCTGGTGGCGGGCGGAAACCCTGACTGGCCGTGCGCACCGGCGATGGAGTCACCCAGCGCCGTTGCGCCACGCGCGAGGCCGATCTCGATGGCGGCGCGTTCTTCAAGGCCCCGCCGCAGGTTCTTTTCGAAACCGATGCGGGTCTCCTGGAGAGCTTCCTGGCGCTCCTCGGGGCCGAGGGCGCCTGACAATCCACGCCCAATGTGGAGCCAAACGGCGGGCTGGCCAGTGCTGCCGTACTCCCACGAGAACAACAGCAGCACGCCAACTTCACGGATCCCGCCGATGTTCCATGTCTGGAACAGCCCCTCTGCGTAGCTCGGCAGGTTGTCGTGACCGATGTCATGGACCGTCGCGATGACGATTTCGGCGGAGAAGTTGCGCGCGACGGAGCAGGTGAGTTGCTCCAGGGTCGGCCCGAAGGCGTCGCTGAACACCTCCCCGTAGTCCACGACGAACTGGAGGCCCGCGGAGCAGGGGCCGGTGAAGTAGGCCGGCGCGCCGGCCCGATCCGGGTAGTGCCCGTAGGCCGCCGCCGGGCTGATCAGTAGCGCCAACGCTGCCACGACCGCTGTGGCGCTGGACCGGGTGGGGGCCATGCCGGGGCCACGCGGGCCTGCCCTTCAAGTTTGGCGCATCAGGCCAAGGTCACGCCATGATCACGCCACGAGTCCGCGCAAGCGCACGGCTTCGGCGACGCGGTCCACGGCGACCATGTAGGCGGCCGTGCGCATGTCGCAGCGGCGGCGCTTGTGCATGTCGAAGACCGACGTGTAGGCGGCTGTCATCTTCTTGTCGAGCCGCTCATGAACCGTCGGCTCGTCCCAGTAGTAGCCGTACACGTTCTGCACCCACTCGAAGTACGACACGGTCACGCCGCCTGCGTTGGCGAGGAAGTCCGGAATCACGTGCACCTTGTTCTTGAACAGGATCTTGTCCGCTTCGGGGGTCGTCGGGCCATTGGCCAACTCCAGCACCACGGTCGGCGTGATCTTGGCTGCATTCTTGCTCGTGATGGAGTTCTCGATGCCCGCGGGGACCAGCACGTTGACGTTCAGCGTGAGCAACTGGTCGTTGGTGATGTTCTTGGCGCCGGGGAAGTCGGAGACGGCGCCGGTCTTGGCCTTGTGGTCCCGCACTGCCTCAAAGTCCAGGCCGTTGGGGTCGTGGATGGCGCCGCGCGAGTCGCTAACAGCGACGACCTTGGACCCGAACAACTCCGTCACGAGGCGGTGGGCGTGCTGGCCGGCGTTGCCGTACCCCTGGATGGCCACGGTCGCCTGGGCAAGGTCAAGGCCGCGGCGGCTGGCGGCCTCGCGCAGGCAGAACATGCCGCCGCGCGCCGTGGCGTCGCCACGGCCCTGGCTGCCGCCAAGGGGGATGGGCTTGCCGGTGATGAAGCCGGGCACGTTGTAGCCGCGAATGACGGACAATTCATCGGTCATCCATGCCATGATCTGGGGCGTGGTGTACACATCGGGCGCGGGAATATCCTTCTC
>JBFJYU010000236.1:0-5284 GCA_041622435.1 Thermoplasmatota archaeon
CCGTCGGCTGCACGACGCAGAACACGAAGGCGTCCATCGGCGGGCTGCACAAGCGCGATCCCGCCGTCTGCAATTTCACCTCCCGTGGGTCACAACTGGAAATCGCCGCGCCGGGAAGCAACATCCTGAGCACCTGGTATTCCAGCAACACGGCTTACGGCACCATCAGTGGAACCAGCATGAGTACCCCGCACGTGTCGGGCGCGCTGGCGTTGGCCTGGGGCGAATTCCCGGCTGCCGACAACGTGCTGATGCGCACGATGATGCAGAACAGCGCGGTGGATTCGGGTCTGCCCGGTCGTGACAACAACTACGGCTACGGCGAACTCGACGTCTACTGTCTCGTGATGGGCCTGCCCGTCTGCGTTTGAGTGCGTTGCTGGGTGCCCGCCTGGGTGCCCGCCTGGGTGCCCGCCTGGGTGCCTGCCTTTTCCCTTCACCTCTGTTCTTTTCTTGCCTGGTGTTCATTTGATCCGAGTGGCGCACAGGCCGCCTGGCCGGCGCGCCGCACGGCGCCCCGGTGCCCGAGCGCGCAGGTCCCGTGCGGCTGCCCGCCGCCGATCCGGCGCCGGCCGAGGCGTGGGCACGGGAGTGGCCGGGAAACGGTTAACACGCCGCCGCCGGCATCGCGGCGGTCGCCATGGCCAAGATCGCTGTCCCCGCCAAGCAACCGAAACCGGAGTCTGACAGCGACGGCAACGGCGACCTGATCCGGGGCCTGAACCTGTTTGGGGCGGTGTCGATGATTGTGGGCATCGTGATCGGGAGTGGCATTTTCCTGGGCGTCAACCGCGTGGCGGCTGGCACGGGGAGTCCCTGGCTGATCGTCCTCGTGTGGGTCTTGGCTGGTTTCCTGACCTTGATGGGGGCGCTCACGTACGCCGAGCTGGGTACGATTTTCCCCAAGGCTGGTGGCGAGTACGTTTTCCTGAAGGAGGGCATGGGCAGTCTGGCGGCGTTTTTGTCGGGGTGGACGGCGTTCACGATCAACCTCGCCGGCAGCGGCGCGGCGCTTGCTGTCATCTTCGCCGAGCAGCTCAACCAACTCAAACCGGAGGGCTTCGTTCCCACGCAGTACCTGTCGTGGGGGCCGCTGGAGGTGACGAGCGTCCAGGTGACGGCGGCGTGCCTGATCGGTTTCCTTTCTGTGGTGAACTATTTCGGCATCCGATACGGCGGCGGCGTGCAGATGGTCTTCACGGTCCTCAAGGGCGCTCTGATCGTGCTCCTGGCGGCGGCGGCGCTGTTGTACCTGGGGGATTCGGCCAGCCCGCGCGTGGGCTTCTTCGAGTCGACCAGTGTCGCTGGCACGCCGAGTGCTGACGGTTTCAGTTTGGCTGGTTTCTTCGGGCTGGCGATGGTCGCGGCACTTTTTGCGTACGACGGCTGGACCAACGTGGTGCGCGTCGGCGCCGAGTTGCAGAACCCGAGCCGCAACATTCCGAAGGCGATGCTGTTCGGGCTCGTGGCGATCATGGCGTTGTACATCCTCGTCAGTTTCGGCTACCTGAACGTTCTGGGCTTCGAGGGCTTCGCCGATGGCACCCAGGCTGGCTTTGCCAATGACCGGACGGTGGCCAGCAACGTCGCGGAGGTGCTCTTTGGACCAGGCGGCCAGAACCTGATCGCGGTGATGATTCTGGTGTCGGTGTTTGGGGCTCTCAACGGTATCACGTTGTCGGGGCCGCGCATCTATTACGCGATGAGCAAGGACCGGCTGTTCCCGCGCCTGTTTGGCCAGGTGAGTCGTCGCCACACGCCCCACTACGCCATCCTGTTCCAGGCGCTCTTGTCGATCTTGTTCCTGATGTTGTTTGATTTCAACGAATTGACCGACAATGTCGTTTTCATTTCGTTCTTCTTCTACGCCTTGACGGCGGCGGGCCTGATGGTGCTGCGGCGCACGCACCCAGATCTGCCGCGGCCGTACAAGGTGTGGGGGTACCCCTGGGTTCCGTTGGTGTTCATCCTGACGTCGCTGACCTTCGTCGCCTACTTGGTCTACGAGCAGGCCACGACGCTGTCGCTGGAGAACCTGAACCGCCTCGTCGGGCTGTTGGTGGTCGCCGCCGGCCTGCCGGTGTTCTTCTGGTACCGCGGACGTCTGGTGCGTGAGGCGAAGCGCTTGGGCCTGCGCCCGCCGGCGCCGTTGTTCGGGCCCGACCCGTACGTTGAGGAGGACCAGCAGGCCTCGCCCGAGGCCGACGGTCGGCAGGACTGACGGCGCCGCGGGGTTGCACGATCGCAACGGCTACGTCTCTGTTGGGGCGTGCCTCGTGCATGAGAGCCTTGACAATCATCGCCGCCGTAGCGCTTGCGACCGGCGCGCTCCTGGTACCAGCGGAAGAAGCCGAAGCCGTCGCGTGGTGTGTCTGGGAAGTGCACAATACCGGCGGCGCGCCGTGCGGCGGACTGGTATGCCTCGGCTATTCCAGTTCGAGCGGCTGGCAGGCGTGCTACCCGCCGTACCACCCGCCCTGTTTTGACCACGGCTGCCCGCCACCGTAGGCGCCGGGCGGCGCCGCGCCGCGCCGGGCCGAGCCACGCCCACGGCGCCGGGCGCTTCCAGCCAACCGGTTAAGACATGTCCACCCGGGATCAAGGGGCAAGTGTCATCCACGATTGCCCGGGATGCGCCACTGTGGCCGACGAGGCGGGCGAGAAGACCCTGGAGCAACTCCAGGAGGAGCACGGGGCGCTGCTGGGCAGCCGGCTCCAGGAGCCCAAGGGGGAAATGCACGAGCACGGGCTCTTTCGCAACTACATCCGGGACTTGGTTCTCGGCTACAACGACGGCCTCGTCAGCGTCTATGCCCTCACCGCCGGCGTCGCGGGTGCCGGCTTTGGCGCCAGTGCGATCCTGACAACCGGCATGGCCGCCGCCGTCGCCGGTGCCCTCAGCATGGCCGCTGGTGAATACATCAGCACCAAGAGCCAGACCGAGTACTACGACGCCGAGCGGCAGCGCGAGCGGGAACACATCAAGAAGTGGCCCGACCTGGAACGCAAGGAGCTGCTGGAGAGCCTCCAGGAGAAGGGGCTTGAGGGGCGTGTCTTGCACGAGGCCACCGAGGCCATCGCGTCGGACGACGAGCGCTTCCTCGACTACATGATGCGCGACGAGTTCGGCATCGGCCCCGAGACCGACCGGGACCCGTGGAAGGCCTCGATCCTGATCGTCCTCGCGTTCCTTCTGGGCGCCGCCCTGCCGGTGCTGCCGTACGCCCTCGCCGGCGTGCACGCGCTGCGCGTGAGTACGGCCGCCAGCATCGTCGGCCTGTTCGTGGCTGGCGTGGTGCGCGCCCGCACCAGTCGCCTCAACCCCTGGAAGGCTGGCGTGGAAATGGTTTTCGTTGGCGTCCTGGCGGCCACGATCACCTTCATTCTGGGCGCCCTCGTCGGAACCCAGATGTAGGCGGCGACGCGGGCAGCGTTTTTTCACTGCCCCCGTTGCCTCGGCCATGAAGGGGTTGCGATGGTTGGCTTGGCCCTGCGTGGCGCTGCTGGTGGCAGCCGGCGCGGGCGTGGCCCACGACGGGCACGGCAAGGAGATCACCTGGGATCTTGCCCTGCGGGACCGCGACTGCGAGGGCAACCGAACGCTGTGCTTCCTGGCCTACATGGGCGAGCCGCTGCCGGTGCATGGCTCCCAAATCCTGGTGCTGCTGCTTCGCAACGACAACGACCTAGAGCACAACATCCGCGTCACGACGCTGGATCGCGCCGACCCGAATCGTGCGGACACCACGGTGGCGGACCCGCTGGCCGGCAGCACCGACTTGCCGCGCGGGTCGCTGCGGGGAACCAGTTTCGTGGTCCCCGCCAAGGTGCGCGACCTCTACATCTGGTGCGACACGCCGGGCCACGAGGAGGCGGGCATGTGGATGAACGCCACCGTCCTGCCGCCCGAGGACAAGGAAAGTCCGGGGCTGCCCATCGGCGCGGCCGCGAGCGTCTTGCTGGTGGCGCTCGTGTGGCGCCGCGGGGCGTCATGAGGCCGGCGTTCGCCGCCGGGCTCGCGGTCGCGGCACTGGCCGTCGCCTTGGCGGCCGTATTGGCGCCGTCGGCGGCCCATGGAGAGCACGTCACGTGGCGCGTGGCCATCCAAAACTGCGGCTCGCAAGCTTGTCTGGCGGTGGTCGAGGGCCCGACGGCGAGCCTCCCGGCGGGTGAGGAGATTCAACTAACCATCCGAAACGACGACAACGGCACGCACGCCTTGCGCGGCGCCGAGCCTGGCCACGGCGGCGACGGCGACAACGGTGCGCCCCTGGTTGACGCCGGAGCACTGGCACCAGGCGACGAAGTCACTGTCACTTTCACCGTGCCACACCCGGCCGCCCTGGGCGAATCGCATGAACCGGCGGACGAGGCGCGCTCACTACGCATCTGGTGCAGCGAGCCGGGCCACGAGGGCCACGCACAACTGCTGCTCGCCATCGCGGCGAGTCCCCCGGCCCCCCACGCCGAGACCCCCGTCGCCCTCGCCGCGCCGCTGCTGGCGTGTCTGGGCGCTGCCCGTGCGCGGCGGCGGAGCGACGAGCGTAAAGGGGTGATCGAGCCATGCGCGCCGTGATGCGCTTCGTGCCGACTGTACTGCTGGGCCTGGCCCTGATGGCGCCCGCCGCCGCCCAGTTGGGTGGCGAGGGAACCGACTGGCTTGTGGTCGTGGTGGACGGGCCCTGCCTCGGCGGCGTGCCCCATTGCTTCCAGATCCCCGAGGGGACCCGCGACGCGGCACCCGCCGGAGCGTCGGCCAGCATCACGGTTCGCAACGACGGCAACAGCACGCATCGCTACTACGTGGCCGCCCTGGAGGACAGCGACCGGGGACGCTCCGACAGCAAGCCCACCGCCGCCCTGGCCGAGTTGACCGTTGCGCCCGGCGGCGAAGGCGTGATGGAATTCACGATTCCCAAGGTCACGAAGGGGATCTACTTCTGGTGCGACGAGCCCGGCCACGAACTCGACAACGACTGGCTCGTGTTCGACGTCGCCCCGCTGCCAGAGAAGGACAGCCCCTCCGTGGCGGTGCCATTGGCGCTCGCCGCCTTCGCGATCGCCGCGGTAACTTGGCGTCGTCGCTAGTACTGGCGCCCTCGCTGCGCGTTGTGGCTGGGCCGCCCGCCCGGATTTGCCTCCAAGGTCGCCTGCGGCGACCTCGGAGTCTCCCTCGGCTGCGCTTGCGTCGGCCGCCCGCCCGGATTTGCCTCCAAGGTCGCCTGCGGCGACCTCGGAGTCCCCCTCGGCTGCGCCTCGGGCAAAACCCCGCGGGCCCACTTCG
>JBFJYU010000237.1:0-5265 GCA_041622435.1 Thermoplasmatota archaeon
AGGGCGTCTACTTCCGCGAAACCACCAGGCGGGAAGCGGAGCGCCTCGGCGTGCGTGGCTGGGTGCGCAACCTCTCGGACGGCCGCGTCGAGGTGGTGATGGTGGGACCCGCCGCAGCCGTCGATCGGCTGGTCGCATAGTGCCGCCGCGGCCCGGACCGGGCCCACGTGGAACGCGTTGAGGCCGTCGACGAACCGGCGCACACCGACGGGGGCTTCGCGGGTTTCGAGGTTCACCCGACGGCTTGAGAACGAGCCGGGTGACTCAGGCCTTAAAAGCTGGGCGCCAAGTCAGCGACCCATGCGCTCTGCAAGTGTCCTCTTTGCCGTGCTGGTTGCCGCACCCGTCCTCGCCGGATGCCTGGGCAGCGACGACAGCCCCACGCTCGCCGTCGATCCACAGTTGGACGACGCCCTCGCCTTGTGGGACGAGGGGGCAGCCATGGCCAACTTGGTCGTGATGGGCGAGTGGCGCGACGGCGGCGCCGAGGAAGCCGACGCCTGGGGCGATTACCTGGCCATCGACCGCGGGCCGGCCATTCACATTCTCAACATCAGCGACCCCGCCAACATCGAGGAGGTGTCCGTCATTGCGGGCCCCTTCACCGCCAAGGACGTCAAGTTCAGCGACGACGGCCAGTGGCTCTTCATCGGCGACGACGCCGCAGCCAGTGGCACGAGCGGCGCGGGCGGCCTGGACGTGCCGGCCCAGGCGGGCGGGTTCTACGTTTACGACGTGTCGGACAAGGAGAACCCCCAGTTCGCCAGCCACTTGCCGGTCGGGCCCCGCCGCGGGCCGCACATGGTGGCGTACCACATGACGCGCGCCGGCGATGAACTGGTCGTGGGCGCCAACGCCGACATCAGCATCAACGCCTTTGACCGCGCCACGGGCACCCTGACGGAGATCGCCCGCTACGAGGCCAACCCGGTGACGGCCTTCAACCGCGGACCCGACGTGGTGGACGCCTACTACCAAGGCATGGCGCACGACATGTTCGTGATGGAGGACCCCATCGAGGGCCGCACGCTCATGTACGTGGCCAACTGGGACGCCGGCCTGCGCATCGTGGACCTGTCCACGCCGTCCCAGCCCACCGAGGTTGGCGCATGGAACGACTTCCCCGCCGGCCACTCCGGCAACCTCCACACCGTCAGCACCGAATGGATCGGCGAGCGCCGCATCACCGTTGGCGCCGTCGAAGTCGGCTTCGACATCGTTGGCGGCGTGCCCTACGCCCTGGACGAGGAGCGCAGCATGCTGTACGTCTGGGACACCACCGACCCCGCCGCCATCGAGCTGCTCGGCGAATGGGAGAACCCGGACGGCACCCCGCCCGGCCAGGGTGGCCTGGCCGTCGCGGCGGCCACGGGCGACGAAATCCTGTCCACGCACAACCTGCAACTGGAGAACGGCCGCGTCTACATGGCCCACTACGGCCTCGGCGTGTGGATCCTGGACGTGTCCACGCCAGAGGCCCAGGCGGCCCCGCAGGTGCTCGGGTACTACTTGGAGGACGGCCAGAACACCTGGGACGTGGTCGTTCACCACGGCGTCATGTGGTCCAGCGGCCGCGAGGGTGTTCTCGGACTCAACTTCGTGCTAGACCGGATGGGGCCCGGCGGCGTCACCAGCCGTGCCTGATGGTTGCGCTTGACGCTGGCTTTGGGCAACGCCGCCGTCAGCGTTAAGGCCTTGAGCGCTACCTTGAGCAGGTGCGTTTCCGGTTCATCGCCCTGACTGCGGGTTTGGTGCTGGCGGCCGTGGCCGTCGCGCCCAGTTTCGCGGCTGCCGAGCTTCTGTGGGAGCCACAGCAACCGACGCCGACCACCCTGTTCGTTCACGGTGGAAGCGGAGCAACGCTATCCCATGGCTACTTGTCGATCAGTCCGCCGGAGGGCGAAGCGACCGACCGGCCACCCCTACCATGGCCGAGCGCGTGCGGGGCCTTCCCGCAAACCGCGTTGGAACTGGATCTGGTCGGCGGTGTCACTTATGAGGGGGGTGCGGCCAGGACCACGGCGTATGGCCTGCAATACAACCTGAGCCTGGATGCCAGCGCGCCGGTGGAACTGGTGTGGTACCTCGCGGCCGATCGCGACGCCAGCGGGACGCTTGCCGCGCCGGCTCCCCGCATCACGGTGGAGGCCAAGCTCGTGGAGGACGAAGGCCGCGCCCCGCCCTACCGGGAACCCCTTGTCGCCGCGACGGGGCAGTCGGAGCCCCGCGAGCTGGGGGCAGGCACCGAGGGCCACCGCGTCGTTGACGGGCGCGACGTGTACGCCTTCCGCATTCCGTTGAACCTGGAGCGGGACATACTGGAGGGCCTTGAGGGCGGGGGCGGCCCGAGCTGGCAGTTGGCCGTCACGGCACGCGCTGCGGCGCCTTGCCCTGAGGGCGCGGCGTGGCCGACCGTGTACTCCTACACCGGCCCCGGCGCCCGGCCCCACCTGAATCTCACGGTTCTCAACCCCCTCCGCTGGGAGGCGCTCCAGCCCGAGTTCCGCGGTGACGACCTGATCATCCACGCGATGGCCGCCTCGCCGTGGGGTGTTGGCGCATTCGATGGCCCATGGATGGACGCCTACACCGTGGGTTCCGGCTCGGGGGCCACCATCAACCTGACGGGCCCCAGCGGGCAGCCATCCTGGGAGGCCCGCTTTTACGCACGCGACGACCACCGGCCCGACCTTCACGTCCATAGCCCTCCCGTCGCGCACGTGGACTGGGTGTGGAACCTGAGCCGCGAGCCGCCCCGCGCCGGCCAGCACACCATCGACGTGACGTTCACCGGCGCTGGCGCCCGTCTGGCCGGTTCGGTCCCCGTGGACCCGGCCGGTGGCACCGGGGAGGCTTGCCTGAGGAGCCTGGACGATGCGAACTGCTACGCCGTGCACGCCGCAGGCGACCTAAGGCGCGCATCCTTCGTTCCCATTGCTGCCCTGCCGGCGGTGCTGGCGCTGACGGTCCTGGTGCGCCGGCTGCGAGGGCAGTAGGAGGCCTCGGGCTGGCGACGGGGCTGGGTCTGTTCGCCGAGTACGATCGGGATGCCTCGGCCCTGGAGCCGGTTGCGCAAACGGATGGTGATGAATCGGTCCCGTCACCCGGAGCGGCCCTTGTCGTGGCCGCGCTGGCCGCCGCTGGCCTGGCCGGGCGCCGTCGCGCAACCCGCTCCTGAACCTGGTTTGCCGCCTAGTCGTCTCGTCCCTCGTCCTCTTCCGCCTCGCGCTCGTCGTCGCGGTCGTCGTCCTCGGTCTCGCGGTCGTCCTCGTCGCTGTCGGCGAGGCATTCCGTGTGCTCCGCGTCCGCCTCGCGCGTTTCGTCGTCGAAGTCGGCGCGGGCCTCCGCGACATCCTCGTCGTAGTCGCGCTGGGCTTCAGCGCGTTCCGCGTCGGTGGTGTTGGCGTCGGAGAGAGTCTCATCAAGGTCCGCTTGCGCCTCAGCGAGTTCCTCATCGAGGTCCTCCTGGGCGTCAGCCAGCTCCTCGTCACGCTCCGCAGCGCACAATTCGCTCATGGACGCGGCGTGGTGCTGCACGGGTTCGTCGTCTTCGCCGTCGCCATCAATGTCATCGTCGCGGTCGTCGGTTAGGTCGTCATTGTCGTCATCCGTGTCGGCGACGTCGTCGAGGCCGTCGAGGTCCGCGTCGTCATCGCTCGTCTGGATGTCCTTGACTCGGGGCGTGTAGGTGCCGGCCGCCAGGTTGACGCCGGCCTCCAGGTCGAAGTCGACGAGGATGTCGATGCCGTCGGCACCGACCACGAAGTCGTCGGCGATGGTCACGATGTTGCCAAACACGTTGAGCATCGACGCCTCGCCGTCGTGGTCAACCACGCGCACTTCACTGACGACGACCCGCAGCGCCTCGTAGGCGCCGGGTTCTAGGTCAAAGCTGGCCAATTCCTCTCGGGCATCGGCGGCGCTGAGGCTGAGCAGTTCGATCGTTTCCTTGCCGTCGAAAACCGTCGTCCAGGCCCCTTGGTCGACCTTGACCTGGGCTTTGGTGAACGTTACGTGGACTTCGGCAACGTCGTCGGTGAGCGCGTCCTTGACATACAGGCTGGAGGCCTGCGCGCCGCCGACGCATCCACTGAGGGCTGCGGCGGCCAGACACGCGGTCAACAGGGCAATGGGCAGGCGGTGGGTCGGTGCCATGCAAGCAACGACTTGGCCATGCTATTTAGGGCGCCTCAGGCAGCTTTCAAAATGACCCGCCGGGGGCCACGTTGCACCTAGCGGCGCACGCACACGTCGTCGTGTCCGCCGAGGCAGTACGACACGCAGTTCTCGTACAGCCGTTCGGCGCAAATCCACTGCTGGCACGCCCACATGGTCCAGGGAGAGTAGCACTTGACGGTGATGCAGGGGGATTCATCCACGCAGCCGTCGGCGTGGCAGATGCGCGGATCGTCGCCGGGGGCGCAGGTCGAGGCGGCGGCGTGGTCCACCAGGGCGGTCGGGACAGCCAGAAGCACCAACGTTGCAAGAATCACCGCTTTCATCATTATTGCATGTAAAATAGACGCTCATATGGACGTTGGGTCGCCCGCCCCCGTCTTGCCCCGTGCGGCCGGTGGGCGGCACGCCTATCGTGTGGCAAGGTTCTGGCGGCGTGGGTTTGGCCGCCCCGTCAGCACCGATGCGCACGTCCTTGGCGATGTGGTCCGGACGCGACAAACGCATTCAGCGTGCCAGAGTTTAAACCATAATGAGGTTTAACCTCGAATATGGGTGAAACGGAATCTTCCATCGGGTCCGTCTGGCATCCCTACGGGCTTGCCAGCAATCCCTTCTTCACCCAGCCGCTTGACCCTCAGGAGCGTGTCCGATTCGGCATCCACCTGTTCCGCGGAACCGAGCGCGAACAGGACGCCTTGAAAATCGTCCGCCGCATCATCAGCGACGACAACAGCGTCACGCTAATCGAAGGGCCGAGTGGCATCGGCAAAACCACCCTGGCCAACCTCGTGAAGCACCGACTCTCCCGCCAGCAAGACTGCGCCGTGTACCCGGGCGTCATCCAAGTCGATATCAAAGACCAGGCAACGCTCGCGGGCTTCGTCGCCGAACTGTTGCACGCCACGCTTGTTGCCCTTGGCCGAGTCCCCCATGCTGCAGAGGCCGCCCGCGAAGCCAAGAACGAAGCCGAAGGCCTCATTCTTGACAACCTAATCAGCGCGGGTGCAGGCGAGCTCAGTCTCGGACATATTCTCGGAGCCAAATGGACCCGGACGTTCTTCCTCCAACAGGCTGAGCGCAGGCCCC
>JBFJYU010000238.1:0-5252 GCA_041622435.1 Thermoplasmatota archaeon
GGACTCGAACTGGAGAATGCGGAGGCCCGGGACACCGCCCATGTACTCGCGGCGGGTGTACGCGTATTGCGTGATCCTTCGGTAGACCTTTGCTGGAGTGCGGGCCATTCGTTCACCTTGAGGGGCGCGGCCACAGAGGCCTCATTTATAGGCGTTGCTCCGCGCGGGCTTGGGTGGGCGGCCGGGGCAGTCAGCGCAGGCGCCTGTGCCCTCAAGTATCACGGCGGCGTGGCCGGGTCCAGTGAGCGGAAAGGATTCTTCCCCCGTGGATGAATTGTTTGATGACTGGGCCCGACGCGGGCGCGGCGAAGGAATGGAGCGCGGCCACAGCCAGACGGCTGCGCCACTGCTGGCGTCGCTGCCGGTTGGCCTCGGCGTGCACTTCCTGGATCTTGGCTGCGGCAACGGCTGGGCCAGCCGGTTCGCGGCCGCGCGGGGCGCCGAAGCGGTCGGTGTCGACTTGTCGGCGGAGATGGTTGAGCGGGCGCAGAAGCGCGCCGGCCGGCGCGAGGCGTACCATCGGGCTGACTTCGCGAATCTGCCGTTCGACGATCACGCCTTCGATGTGGCGTGGAGCATGGAGGCCCTCTACTACGCGCCAGATGTGCCGGCGGTGCTGCGGGAGGTACGCCGGGTGCTGCGCAGCGGCGGCGCGCTGCACGTTGTCATTGACTTCTACGGGGAGAACGAGGCCAGCCATTCGTGGCCCGACGATGTCGGTGTTCCCATGACCCTGCTCTCTGAGGCGGGGTGGCGCGAGGCCTTGAAGGCCGCCGGCTTCGTTGACGTTTCCAGCGAGCGCCTGCGGGCTTCGCCTGGGCCGGGCGTGGAGGACTGGAAGGTCAGCCAGGGGTCGCTCCACCTCTGGGGCGTGGCCTGAGGCGCCGTGGGCGCGGCTGTGCCAACCAAAGTCTTGGTCTAGGCCTCGCCCTTGACCCAGCGGCCAAAGAACGGGATGTTGATCGCCACGATGAAGGCGGCCGTGATCGCGGTGAAGGTGTACCAGATGGGCTGAAGGACGGCGTACGGCGCGTCGCTGCGGCCGCTGAAGATGACCGCCATGGCGGCCAGAAACAGGGCAATCATCACGGTGCCGGCGCCCAGGAGAATGAGCAGGCGTTTCTGTGACAGCGCGTCGCTTGCCACCGCGTTGGAAGTCATGGGTGAGACTGCGCACGGTCGCTTTTGAGTGCGGCGCCGGACCGATTCGGGTCCCCAAAAGGCCCTGGACCCCCCGCCGGCAGCTTCAGAAATGATACCCTCGTGCCGCGCGCCATGGAATTGGACGGGGTCCATCAGGTCTTGCCGCGAGAAGCTGCGGCTCTGGTTGAGGACGGGGCCCTGATGCTTGATGTGCGCGAGTTGGACGAGTACGCCGAGGCACGCATTCCCGGCGCGCAACTGGTGCCGATGAGCGTGCTCGGGCAGCGCTGGCTGGAGCTCCCCCGCGACCGCCCCATCGTGGTCCAGTGCCGCAGCGGCAACCGCAGTCAGGCGGTCGCCCGGTTCCTGGTTACGCAGGGAATCGACGCCAGCAACCTGGCGGGCGGCATCCTCGCCTGGGAGGGCGACGGGCTGCCCGTGGAGCGGGGCGAAGCAACATCTTGACATGACCCCCAGAGGCCTGAGCTTGGGATTCCTTGACCGGTGGGCCAGACCCAAGGTCCGCCAAGTGGACGCCAGCGAAGCCTTCCGGATCATCGAGGCCGGCGGTCAATTGCTGGATGTGCGCAATCGCGGCGAGACCAAGCAGCTGCGGCCGGCAGGCGCCAAACACATCCCTGTAAGTATCCTGCCCCGCCAGGTGCAACGACTCGACCCGGAGCGCCCCGTGGTGTGCATCTGCGCCAGCGGCGCTCGCAGCGGGGCCGCCGCCCGCCACCTCGTCAAGACCGGCTACACGGCCTACAACGTGCGCGGCGGCGTGGCCGCCTGGCAACGGGCAGGGCTACCCACCGAGAGCGGATGAAGGCGGCCGCCCGCCGGCTGGTCCTCGGCCTCGTCCTCCCCACCATCACCCTCGTCATCCTGCTGGCGCTGGGCGCCGGGCCCCTCACGCTGGACTTCGCCTTGCCCGCCATCGCCGTCGGGTTCGCCGGCGGCCTAGCCGGCGGGCTCGTCTCCGGCGCCATCGGATTGGTCAGCGTGCCGCTGCTCGTGGTATTCCTGGGCCTGCCCGTCCACCAAGCCGCCGCCACCAACCTGTTCCAAACGATCTTCACCGCCATCAGCGGAGCCCTCACCCACGCCCGGCTGGGCAACGTGCGCATGCGCCTGGCGGCTCCCCTCGTGGCGGGAAGCCTGCTCGGCGCGCCCGCCGGCGCCCTTACAGCGCTGGCCTTGCCCGAAGCCACCCTCAAAACCCTGTTTCTCGTAGCGCTGCTGGGCGTTGCGGCAAGCCTCGCACGGCGCACCATCCTGGGCCCCCGCCCCCACAAACGCACCGCCGCCCCCGCCGCCGAACCGGAATCCGAGGCCCCCCGGACCGGCTGGCGCGGGCTCGTCGCCCCCATCCAAGGCACCCACCGCGGCCGCAACTACCGCGTCGCCGTCCATATGGCCCTCGGCCTGGGCGTCGCCATCGGCTTCATGAGCGGGTTGCTCGGCATCGGCGGGGGCTTTCTGATCGCCCCCCTCATGGCCGGCCTCCTCGGCGTGCCCGTGCATTTGGCGCTCGGAACCGGCCTCGTCGTCATCGCGGGCAACGGAGCCTTCGGCGCCGCACCCCACGCCGCCGCCGGGACCGTGCTGTGGCTGACGGGAACGCTGCTGGCCATCGGCGGCGCCATCGGCGCATCCATCGGCAGCCACATCAGCCACCGGCTACCCGAACGAGCCCTGACAGCCATGTTCCTCGTCGTCGTCCTCTTCGTGGCCTGGCGACTGGCCGGCTGACCGGCAGCGAAACGGCCAAGGCGCCGGCCCACGGTGCACCATCCGTGCGAAAGCGGGAGCCCCTCAACAACAAGACCACCCGCGCGGCCCAACGAATCGAACACCCCGAGGAACCCAAAAAGAAGGCCAAACCCAAAGGACGGTCCGTTGGGGGGCCGTGGGTGAGATTGGGGAAACGGCGCGGCAGGTAGCGCCGAACCCCGGTGGTTCGTTATTGGCTGGGGCGCGGGCCGCCGGTTTCGGGCCTGTGGCGCCGCCAGCCCACCCACGCCAAGGCCGCGAGCACCGACCACAAACCGATGGGAGTCTGCTGGGCATCGTAGGTCCAAGGTGCCGGGAGAGTCTTGTCGCTCAACCAGGCGGGGGCGGTGGAGGCTGCGGGATCGGGATCGATCGGGCCACGGAGGCGATTCGCCCCCGAAGTTGTCGGTCCGGCGGGGCCCCAATAGTTCCCGGGCGCTTCGATCCGGCATTCTGCAGGAACAATTCCCTGGCATTCCTCTGGGTCGTACCGAAATGCTAGGTCGTTGCCCATGAACGCCGAATCGCGGAGTTCGAAGCCGAAAGAGCCGGCTGCCAAATTGTGCTTGCTTTGGTCAAGATAGCCGCCCGAACATTGGTTCTCGTCCATGCAGATCGTGGGCGCGCCGCGCTCATGCGCGACCTGCATGCCGACCGCGTTGGCAGAGTACAACACACGCGTCGAGAGCAACGAGGAGCCTGCCAGCAGGTACTCGGCGGCGTGGAACACGCCGATTTGGTTACCGATGAGGCTGGAATCCTGTACGATAACCGTCGACCCGAAAGCCCGAAGGTGTATTCCTTCTCGGTTGCCCCGTGCCAGGGCACTTCGGATTGTCAAGTCACGCACCTCGGTGTCCTCAAGAGCAAACTCAGTATTCCACGCAATCCCGTAGGCGTAGCACTCAACGACGATGTCCGTTAGTGTCGCGCTTACGTTGCCATTGGGAGCCACGCCAATGCCCACCCCCTTCGCGCCAGCGGGGCCCGTAGAGTCATCCTCCGCACAATCTCCGGCGTAGGCGGCGCTCATTTTTAGGCCACCATGCACCCTCAATCCGATCACATCGAGGACGGATCCTTTTCCCTCGAGTCCGGAACTGAAGCGCAGACCGTTTTCTGGAGCCGCGATGTCGACGTTGCGCACGGTGGCGTCACCGTTGAGCACCGTCACTCCCAAGCCAGCGGTCCGGATCGTGGCTTCTCGCAGGTCGATCGTGCCCCCGCTGACGAGGATGCCGCCTGGCCAACCTGGCGAGATGGCACCCGGCGGGAGCTCCGAGTTGCTGTTCCACTCGTTGTGGAAGTCATGCGTCACGTCTTCGATCACAAGCCCATTGATTGCGATCTGCGACCCTTGGGAGACCACCCCATAGTGGCCGCCCGAAATGGTTACGTTCTCAATGCGGAGGTTGGTGCTACGATCGACCCAGATCGCCGGGAAGTAATTGGCGGCGTTGCCGTCAAAGACGAGGGCAATGTCGCGCAGGGTGATGTGAAGATCGATGTCGGCGATCCAGATACCGGTGGCTTGACCGAATCGGATTTTCCACCCACTAATGATGAACGGGTCGAGCTGCGTCCCAGTGCCGGACCTGACGCCGTTGCCGGCGAGCCAGTCCGGGCCCAACAATTCCGTCGGCGAACGAATCTTGATGGGCTCGTGAGCCGGGTAAAGGCCTGGGGCTATAGCCTGCACTGGTTCGCCCGTTGCCACCAACAGGCTGGTACCGACCAACAGGCCCAGGACGACGAAGGGGGTGAAGTGTTTCATGGCGGCGACCTAGCAGGTTTCCCTTGATGGCTCTTCGCCGTTTGCCGTCTGAGCATCCGCGACCTCCATGATGCCTTGCGATATCTGTGAAGCCCAGTCGACGGCGCATCTGCTGGCGCCGATTGAGATGTGAAGTTTCACGGTGATAGAGTCCAACTCGAGACTAAACGGGTCCCCGGTTTTCAGGGTCTCTTTTGCAAGTCTGCTGAGTGCGAGCAGGCTCCCAATCGGGGCTTCCAATGCCTCGCCCATGTCCGCGTCGGCGCCTCGGATGCCCGTATCGTCGTCCATCACCTTCAATTTGATGCCGAACATGGGCATGGCGGCCAGATTTTGGTCCCCGTCGGCGCCCCTCCATGTATAGGTCGCGGAGTCAAAGCGATCGCTCATTTCCTCCGGACTCCCTCGCGGGCGACGGCCAAACTGCCGGCGCCATAGACGCATGCGCCGTGGAAGGCCCAGCTAGCGAACTAGGTTTCCAAAGCGAACGGAAAAGAAGCGCCCCGATGGGCCGTGACAGCCCTACGGGCAGCCACGAAGCCGGTGCCGCCAGCGCGCCACC
>JBFJYU010000239.1:0-5192 GCA_041622435.1 Thermoplasmatota archaeon
CCCCATCTGGTTTTTCCTGATGGTTTGGGGGCGTTTGCAGGGTAAGGATGGCTGTTTCAGTGCCGAACTCTCGCCCGGAGCCGCCGTGGCGGCTTCGGGCGCCCGAAGGGCGACGCCGAGGCCCAGAGGGCCTTGGCGGCCCAACTGAGTTACAACCCCATCTGGTTTTTCCTGATGGTTTGGGGGCGTTTGCAGGGTAAGGATGGCTGTTTCAGTGCCGAACTCTCGCCCGGAGCCGCCGTGGCGGCTTCGGGCGCCCGAAGGGCGACGCCGAGGCCCAGAGGGCCTTTGCGGCCCAACTGAGTCACAATCCCGTTTTCCAGCCCTGGGCGGGCCGGGAATCCGCCGAGGATGGACCTCTACATAAACCGAACCGCTTCGACGCAGGCCCCGGGGCGCGGCGGCAGCAACGGCCCTGCCCCCGAAACCGCGCAGCGCAGCAACCACTAAGGGCACGGGGTCGCTGAAGCACCTCGTTGGCCCCCCCGCCCCCTCGCAGCCCGCGCCGCCGGACGCGCTTGCACGATTACTATCTTCCAACGAGGTCAGCGCAGCTCGTGCCGCTCGCCGATTTCGTCGGAGAGGCAGAGAGCAGCAACCTGACCTACCGCTTCGGCGACCGCCTGGTTCGCGCCAACAACGACCTCGTCAGCGCCGTCACCGGCCTGCCGGGGCAGTTCCGGGACAACTGGGCGCTGATCTCCGACCCCCGGCAACGCAAGAGCCTGGCCCGGGCGCTGGTGGACAACAACTACCTCACCGACCGGCGGCGGCGCGCGATTTTCAGCATCCTGCTGTGGTCCACGCTGCTGGTCTGGCTGACCGTCGGCGTCATCGTGGCGGCCGTGAACCAGGACGCATACAGTTCCTACCAGTCCGGCTGGGCGCTGTTCTTCTACAGCATCGGCACGAGCCTGTTCCTGCCGACACCGTTTGAGGTGCTGCTGGGCAACGCCGCCGACGCCATCGGCGTGTCGCTAACGGTGGCGATCTCGAGCTTCGCCAAAACGGCAGGCGCGTGGCTGGTCCTGATGATGGGCGACAAGGCCAACGAGGGCATGAACGCCATGCTGGAGCGCCACGCGCTGCTGAGGCGGGGCTTCACAGCCATGGAGGCCTTCGCCCGCAAGTACGGCTACGGCGCGCTCTTCGTGCTGTTTGCCATTCCGTTCTCGCCGGACACCGGCCCGCTCTTCGTCTTCGCGCTCCTGAAGATGAAGAAGCTGCCATTCCTGATCGTGACACTGATGGCGTTCGCGGTGCGCAGCCTGCTGTACCTGTTGGCCTTCGGCGGCTAGGCCCGCAACGCCGGCTACTCGCGGCGCATGCGGACGACCACGGCCACGGCGGCGATGATAGCGACACCGACGGCCAGCGAGATGATCGGCAGGGACGACGAGCCCTTGTCCACGCTGGAGGCCGTCTCCATGAACGGGAGAACCAGGACCGAGTGGCCGTCGGCCGCATCGTAGGTGACGCGCATGTACACAATGTACCGGTCGGCCTCGGAGGGGTCGATGTTCATCGTGAACGGGCCGGGTTCGGCGTGGGTGCCGATGACCTCAAAGTCCCCGGGCCAGACGCCGCCCGGGCCCACCTGGCGCGCAACGGTCGCTTCGATGGCCAGCCCGTCGATCTCCTGGATGACGTTGAAGCTCGGGTCCAGGTAGGTCAGGTTGTACTCGATCGTGGCGCGCTGGCCGGGTTCCAGGTACCAGTTGAAGAACACCGCGCCGCCGTTCATGCTGACGAACTTCGCCGTGCACTCGCAGGTCTGATCGTACGTGAAGCGGTAGTTGAGGGGCGCGTCGCCAGGGTTGGCGATGGTGATCTCGTACTCCGCCGTCTCGGGCAGGGCAAGGGTGTCGGCCTGCACGGCCCCCGGCGTCCAGCGCCACTGGGCGACGTCGGTTCCGTTGAGCGTGAGGCTGACGTCGGCGGCCGCCGTGACGGTGCCCTCGACGATGAGAATCCAGCCCGCCTCCAGCGGCTGCGTCATGAAATTCACGTGATACGTGACGTTTTCACCGGGTTCCAGCGAGCCCTTGTTGATTTGCATGTGCTGGATATGGTCCTCGCTCTGGCCGGGGTGCCCGGAGGTCGAGGCCGTCGCCAGGACGGCCAGCAGGATCAGGATGGTCCACCGCATGGGTGCCGCGACGCGCGCCCAGTCAAAGAAACTCGTGTTCACCTGGGCATGTTGCGGGCCTGCCACCAGCGCCACAGGAACAGGCCGCCGACGGCGAGGCCAGCCAGCACCGCGAAGGCGATCGCAAAGGATGCGCCGGCGGAGAGACCGGCTTCCTCGCATGCGGCCATGATCTTGTAGCCGCCGCTGGATTGTGCCTCGCATTCGTGCAGGACCTCGTACCCTGAAGCCACCATGATGCTTCACTAAAGCCCCAGAGGAAAGCCCTTGTGGTCACAAGGCCCCGCCGCAGCGCGGCAGTCAGCCAACCCCTGGATTCCCCTGGTTCTCAGCCGAAGTTAATGCCCAATTTTTCGCCGATGAGGTCGTAGGGGTCGTCGGGGAATGCCAGGCCCGCGTCGCGCGGCAGGCGGCTGTACCATCGCATCGTGTCGATGGCTTCCTTGTCGTGCAATTCCTGCACTTTGGGCCCCATTCGGCCGGTGAAAACGTAACACGCGCCGTTTTCTTTCTTTAATTTCGTGACGAATTTGGGGTCGGCAATGAGGTGACCCGTCTCCTCGCGGAACTCTCGCAACGCGCAGTGGACGGGACCTTCGGTGGCTTCCAGCTTGCCGCCGGGGAGCTCCCAGCCGCGCTCGCGGTGGCGCACCATGAGGAATTCCTTGCCGGAGCCATCGCCCCGGGTCACAACGATGACCGTGTACTCTAGCCGGTCATCGTCAAGACTCGTCCCGGAGGTAGCTGCCGAGGTCATGGATTGGGCGGACAGCCGATCGTTGGCCCTTGAACCTGCCGACAACGGCACCGATACCCAAGGCTTCGCCGCGCGGGCTGCACACCACGCAGGCGTCGCCCGGCTTGAGTCGCCCGTCGTACCATAACACGGAGTCGCCAAGGATGTCGCGGCCGTAAAGGAACAGGTGCGCGGAGCGTTCCTTGACACGGATGGTTTGGGAGCGAGTGCGGGCGGCCAGCAGCGTGGCGCCTTGCAAATCGAGCGTGAACCATGTGTCGGTGTTGTCTTGCTCCAGTTCCCCGATCGGCAATCCGGCGTGGGCGGCGTCGAGCAAGAGTTCGAGGGGCAGTTTCAACAAGTCAGGCGAGGCCAGGCAAACCACTCGCTCGCCGGGGCCGTCGGGGTCGTCGCTCTCCTCGACGACGAGTTCGAGCTTGCCGATCAGCTTGTCGTCCAGGTGGTCCTCGACGCCATCGAGGAAGCTCCTCACGGCGGCTTCCTCGAAGCCTTCGAGCCCGCGGATCATGAGCCACCTCCGCGAGCGGGCTTGCGCAGCAGCGCGAGGGTGAAGCCAAGCGTCGGGTGGATGCCGGGCAGAAACCGCTTCATCCGGGTCATGCGCGCGTCGAGTTCGTACCCGGGCCACTCGGTGACGCCGGGGGCCAAGGGCTCGCCGGCGCACTCGGAGAACGGCAATTCGAGGATGTCGTAGCCCCGGTCCAGAAGGCGCTGCACCTGGCACTCGTTTTCCTCGGGGGCGAACGTGCACGTCGCGTACACCATGGTGCCGCCGGGCTTGAGCACCCGATCGGCGGCGTCGACGATCTCATGCTGCAAAGCCGCGAGCTTCTCGATCTCCTCCGGTGTTCCCCGGCGCCGCGACCGGTCCTTCGGCATCGTGCCCTCTCCGGTGCATGGCGCATCCAGCAGTACCCGGTCGGCCCAGGAGCGACCCGGCAGGTCCTGGGCCTCCTCAAGGCGCAGCGCTGCGGACGCGACGCCGCAGCGTTCGAGGTTGAAGTGAAGCGAGCGTAGCCGCTGCTCGTCAGGTTCGACGGCCACGATGGCTCCGCGGTTGCCGAGGTCGCCGGCGACGTGGAGAGTCTTGATGCCCGGCGCGGCCGCGAGATCCGCGATGACCTCGCCTGGCCTGGCGCCCAGGGCCAGCGGCGCGCTGGCGCTTGCCAGGTCTTGCGGCGTCGTCATGCCCATCATGTGCTCGACGGTGGCCCCGGCACTCACGGGCGCATGCCGAACGGCGAACACGTTGGGGTCGAGGTCCGTGCGACCGAGTTCGAAGCCGCGGGCCGACAGGCGCTTGCGTACTTCGGCGGCCTCGCCGCGAAGCGGGTTGACCCGGATGTAGCTGCGGGGCGACTCCTGCAAGCCGGCCAGCAATCGGCCCGGCTGGTCTGTCACCCGCACGAGGCGGGCCACCATCCAGTCGCTGAACCGGTGCTTTCGGGCCCACTCTCGGATACGGGGGGTGGTCGCAAATCGCGCCACCGGGGGGGATGGTTCAGCCATGGGATACCGTGTTGTAGATGAAGCCCTGAGAAGACGTGGCCCCTGAGATCGTGCCGGCCGGGTCGCCGACGATGCGCGTCCAAGTGGCTTCGTCGCGAACCGTCTGGAACGGAATGGGCCCCTGACCCGACACCTGCGCCATGCCGACGGCGACGACGCTGGTGCGGCTGCGGCCGTCGTACCAGGCCTCGCCGACGATGCGCACGTCCTCGCCGGAGGCGAAGAGATCCGACGTTTCGACGGTGCCGGCGCGGGTGAACCACAGGGTCTTGGCGCTGTTCTTGATCTGTCTCTCGCCGCTGTCGTTTTCGACCGGGTCGAGGTTGATGCCCTTGGCCTCGGCCGCCTGCTCGACGGCGTCGCGGGTGAAGCGAAGCAGGTCATCGACGCCGCTGCGTGACACCTCCCTCAGGCTGAAGATCTGGACGACGCCCGGAAAAGGCGGGCCGCGGTCTTCACGCTCGTAGGTGTAGACGGTTTCCGTGAACTTGCGGCCATCCAAGACGCGCCCCTCGATGGGCTCGTCGCTGCGGTTCCACTCACTGGGAACGACGTCCGGGGCAACGTGGGCCCGAAAGGGTTCCAGGCAGCCCGCCAGCGCGGCGCAGCCTGCTAGAACGAGCACGAGCCAAACGCGCTTCACGGTGCGCGCAGGGACGGCACCGCTTTAGGCCATCGCTCCGTCGCGGCAGGCGTGCTGGAGGTGGAGGCCAAGGTTGCGGTGGAGGACGCGGCGGCCGTGCGGGCGCGCATCGAAGCTGCCGGGGGTCGCCACGC
>JBFJYU010000240.1:0-5184 GCA_041622435.1 Thermoplasmatota archaeon
ATCAGCCGCGTGCTCGACGACGACCAAGTGCCGGAATTCGTTCTCGACTACGTCGTCTACCACGAGATCCTGCACGTCATCCTCCCACCCGAACGGGGCGGCGGCCTGACCGGCCGCCGGCGGGTGCATCCGCCCGAGTTCAAGGCGGCCGAACGGCGGTTCCCCCGCTGGAAGGAGGCGGAGGCTTGGTTGGGGCGGTTGGCGTCGGCGCGGTCGCCCGCGGCAAACCCGAGGCGGCGGGTCAGGCGGTGATGTTGGCGGGGTCGAGTCCACGCAACTCGTCCGGCCCATCCACGCCCAACCGATCCATTTCGGCGAGCAACTCGCGGCAGACGAGGCCGGGGAATCCGGGTCCGCGGTACACCATGCCCGTGTAGGCCTGCACTAGCGTGGCGCCGGCGGCGAGTTTTTCGGCGGCGTCTCGCCCGGTGTGGATGCCGCCCACGCCGATGACAATCCCCTGGTCTGCAACGGCGCTCGCGGCGAGCCGCACGACCTCGGTCGAGCGGGCGCGCAGGGGGGCGCCGCTGAGGCCACCCCGGTCCAGATGGGTCAGGTGGTCGGGCCGGACCGTGGTGGTGTTGGTGGCGACGATTCCGGAAGCGCCGGCGTCCATGGCAGCCCGGCACTGCCCCGTGATCTGTTCGTCGGTGCTATCGGGGCTGAGCTTGACCAACAGTGGGCGGCGGCAGTCGGCGTCATCCATGACTCCAAGCGCCTTGGAGACGGTCTTGGCGATCGTGGCCGGCTCGGCGAGACCCCGCAGGCCCTTGGTGTTGGGGCTACTGAGGTTGATCGTCACGAACGCCGCGGGGCCGGCGAGGCGGGGGATCAGTGTGGCCAGTTGCTCGTCCAGCCGGTCCAAGGCGTCGCGGTTGGGGCCGACGTTGACCCCGATCGGGGCCGCGTGGGGCCCCGCCGCGAGCCGTGCCGCCGCGGCCTCCAGCCCTTCGTTGGGAAAACCGAGGGCGTTGACGAGCGCCTCGTCGGCGACGGCGCGCCACAGGGTCTTGCCCGGGTTGCGCTGCTGTGGTAGCGGGGTCACGGTGCCCACTTCAACGTGCCCGAAGCCCAGGGCGTGCAGAGCCGGGAACGTGGCAGCGTTCTTGTCCATCCCGCCGGCGGCGCCGAGGGGGTTGGGAAAGCGCGCCCCCAAGGCCTCGACCTCCAGGCGTTCGTCGCGCGTCGCGTAATGGGACAAGCCGGTTAGCGCTCGGGCGTGGCCGCTGGCCCAGTGGAGGTATCCCTCCGCCAGCTTCTGGGCCTTCTCGGGGGGCAGCTTGAAGAGGGCCCAGCGCGCCAGCGGATAGGGAGGGAGCACACGCGCTGCGACGGACGCACCGGTCTTGAAAGGCGCGCCAAGCCAACACCCGGCCGCCCGCCTCGCCGCGCGCCGCACGGGCGGCCCCGCTGCCGGCCAGCGGCCCTTCCGGATGCGGCTCCCGGCCCGGTTAGGCCAATGATTGTGCGATGGGTATTATGAGTGGTATGATGCATCAGCCGGCATGCAGCGCCTTGTCTCCGTCATGCTGATAGCAGTGGCCCTCGCCGGCTGCGCCGACGACGATGGCAGCCAAGCCAACGAGGCGCCGGACCCGAGCCCGGCCGACGCCGTCATGCTCCCTGAAAACATCACGGCGAGCAAGGATGTCCTCGTTGGACAGGACCTGGGCAACCTCGGCGGCGCAGCATTCCCGTGCGCCAACCCGACCAGCTCCTGCGACGTCTATGAATTCACGATCCCTGACACCGGCAACGCATCCGTCAAGGCTGACGCCAAGCTGACCTGGGATCTCATCACCAACGACTTCGACCTCTACCTGACCCAGGCGGGCCAGGTTCTCGCTAGTTCCGGCGAGGCAACCACGACCAGCGAGGCGTTCGCCATGCCGCTGCAGGGAGGCGACTACGAGATGTGGGTCGTGTCCTGGCTCGTGGTCGGCGACACGTACAACCTGGATGTCACGTTCGAAATGGTCGAGGAACCGGACTGGGACGACGAGGCAGCCTAGCCGAGACCGGCCCCCGCCGGCCCCCCCGTGGCCGAGCGGCCGAGCCGGGGGCGCAAGGTCACGGCCTGTTCACGGCTCATCCCCGGAAACGCCCGCCACAGCCTCAACGACGTCCCGTTGGGTGTGAACGCTCGCGTGCGCGACGCGGCCATCCTGGTTCCAGCTCAACACGTGGACCCCGTGGTACTCGATCGGCTCGCCCATGGCCAAGCGTCCAACCGAGTGCCATTCGACGAACGTAATGTTGCGGCGAAGCGCCATTGCGTCGATCGTGAACGATACTTGGGGCATGCGCCGCTTGACTGAGCGCAGGTACGCGGCGTACCCATCCTTGTTCATCGGCCCGACGACGCCCAGAACGTCGTAGATGCCGTCGTCGGCAAAAAGGTCCAGGAGGCGCTCGATCTGAACGTCCTGCATGGCGTCGAAGAACGCCCGGGCCCGCTCCTCCAGGTCCATGGGTCGGCCACCGGGGCGGTGAACAAAACGCCGCCGCATCAGAGCAGGCTTGCCGGATGCGCAAACGACGGAATGATGGCCTTGTGGCCGGTGCGCTGCTCGTACTTGGCCGCGGTGACATCGGGCGCCTGGGAATGGATGGGCACGAGTTTGCCCGGCTTCAGTTGCTCGATGACCCAGTGCACGTTCTCCTCCGACAGGTGACCGGAGACGTGGGTGCTGCCTCGTTCAAGTCGGAATGCCTTGAGCCAGCGTTGCAGTTTTCGGTCGCTGATTTCCATCTCGTCGTTGAAGGGCTGCGTCATGCTGTGGATGTACAGCCCCCCAGGCGGGGGGTTCCCGTCGTGGGGGAAAATGTCGAACAATTCGCCGATGGTCCAGTAACTGATGCTGAACAGGAATTCGTGCGGCTGGGCCGCGACGCCGGCGGACGTGACGGTGTTGTCGCAGAGCAGGTAGGGGTGCTCCCAGGAGGCGTGGTCGGCAAGCCAGAATTCGGTCCATGTCTGGTCGTCGACCTGGATTTCATTGACGGCCAACTCCTCGGTGGGCATGCGCAGCGTCCCCGGAGGCATGGCCCGGACGCCGCGGCCGCGCACTGGCACGTGAATGGCGATATGGCTGTCCCGGCGAGGGTCCGGCAGCGCCGGGTCGGTGGCGCGTACCGAGTCCAGCAGGTGCGCCATCTTCGTCGGGATGACGACGCGGCGGTTGGACGACCGGGCAACGTTCCAGACGCTGAGGAAGCGATCGAGGTCGCGCGGCGGGAAGCTGATGCCGACGAAGCCGTCGCCAAACTGGTCCAACATGCCCTCGATTTCACCTTCGACGTCGACTTCCTTGTCGGTGTTCTCGTGGGAGTGGTGGCTGCCCACGTTGGTCCCCTCGGTAATGAGCACGTCCACGCCGCCGGCCTTGGCGAGGAAACGCTTGGTGGCGTCCGCGTCGCGCCCATGCATGCGGAAGTCGCCGGTGTAGGCGATGGTTAGCGGGCCCTCCAGGATCGTCGCGCGGGCACCGTGGATGCTGTGATCGACGTCGTAGTGGCGCAGCTTCCAGTCGCCAATCTCGGCCGCGTCGGCGCTGACTGGTCGGTGCGCCTGAACCGGTTCGCCGTCTGGATCCTTCCATGTGGTGCCTTTGCCCGGGCTTCCATCCTTCTTGGGCAAGATGCCCTTGGGTCGCTGCGTGAGGTATTCGCTCATGACGCCGCTGCCCGTTTCTTGCAGGCTGCGCAGCGTGGCCTGGCTGCCTGCCGACGCGAGGACGGGGACGTCGGGGCGCAGCAATCCGAGCAGGCCGCAGTGGTCCATGTGGGCGTGGCTGACCAACACGGCGTCCACCGGGCGCGGTCCGGGGGCGCCCCCGCGGTCCTGGCGCCACAGCGTCGGCAGGTTGGGAACAACGTCCAAGCGCATCAGGTCGGTGGCCAGCGACGCGCCCCTCGGTTGCAGGAAGTCGTCGTAGAAGTCGTTCCAGCCGGGGTGGCCGCCGCCTTCCTTGGGGTCGTTGCCAAAGCGCTTGCCCAGGTCAAGGAAGATGCGGCTGCGCCCGTCGTCAAGCAGGAACGCATTGCCGCCGATCTCGCCGACCCCCCCGTACCCGGTGAGCGTGGTCACGGCGGTGGCAAGCCGGCCCTCCGGTTAGCCGCTGCGCCGCGGGAAGGCCGCCCGGTGCCTTGGGCGGGCTGTCTGCCGTGCTGGATCGACGGCGCCGCCTGGGTGTGCGCGGGTGGCCTGGCCGCGCGCCCAGCGGGGCGCCCAGCGGGGCGCCCGTCTCGGGGATTTTAACCGCCGGCGCCGGATGGGCTCGCCGCATGGTTCAGATCAGTGTCGTGACGCCGAAGCAGGTGAAGGCGGACTTCGTCGTCGTCGGTGTGGCAAGCAAGGACGACAAGCGCACGGCGCCGAGCCTCGAAGCCCTCGGACTGGCCGACCAGGAGCACGTGAAGTTCCTGCTCGAAAACCAGACGACCGGACTCGGACTCAAAAAAGTCGTGTCGCTGCCGACCGACAAGGACCACGGCGTGGTCTTGGTGGGCCTCGGCGACCCTGAAAAGCTGACACAGGAGAAGATCGGCGCCTGCATGAGCGCGGCGCTCAAGCACGTCAAGGGCCTCGGCCTGCGCCGGGTCGCCACGACACTGCACACCGACAGCGGCCACGCCGACGCGGTCCAGGCGGTCGTCCAGGGTGCCATCATCGGCGACCTCTCCTTCGATCAATGGAAATCGGCGCCGGACAAGCCGAAGCCCAAGGCCGGCATCGACACGCTGCAACTCATCCACGACAAGCCCGCCTCGATCCGCAAGACCGCCAAGAACGCGGCGGTCGTCGCCGAGGCGGTCAACGACGCCCGCCTCTTGGCCAACACCCCCGCCAACATCTGCACACCCAAGTGGCTCGCCGCTGAGGCCCGCAAACGCGGCCGCGCCCACGGCTTCAAGGTCAGCGTCAAGGGCCGCGCGGCGTTGCGCAAGGAAGGCTACAACGCCCTGTGCGGGGTGGCCCAGGGCTCCGAGAACGAAGAGCAACTCATCACGATGGACTACACTCCTCCCGGCTGGAGCGGTTCCGCGAGCGGAACCGGCGGCGCCAAGACGATCGTGGTCGTCGGCAAGGGCGTCTGCTTCGACTCCGGCGGCATCAGCATCAAGCCCGGCGCCAACATGTGGGACATGAAGTACGACAAGTGCGGCGCGTGCAACACCATC
>JBFJYU010000241.1:0-5174 GCA_041622435.1 Thermoplasmatota archaeon
CCGAACCGCACCGCGAGCTTTGTCCTGGAGGAAGGTGAAACCATCACGTGCACCTTCAACAACACCCAGGACGGCAAGATCATCATTGAAAAACAGACCCTGCCGGACGGCTCGCCGCAGGTCTTTGAGTTCGTCGGCGACCTCGCCGGCAACCTGAGCGACGGCGAAATGATGATGAAGCACAAGCGCCCCGGCCACTACCACATCCAGGAGCTGGTCCCGCACGGCTGGTACTTGCAGGATGTGGAGTGCCGCAAGCAAGGCGTGGAGCCGCGGCTCGAAGAACGCAACGGCAACGCGGCGTGGATTCGCCTGTTTGCCGGCGAGACCGTGCACTGCGTCTTCACCAACCAGCAATTGGCGCGCATCATCGTCGAGAAGCGGGTGCGGCCGAACTCGTCGCCGGAGGAGTTCAACTTCACCGGTGACCTGGACGGCATCCTGCACCACGGCGAATCGATGTACCGGGACGTCGTTCCGGGCAACTACACGACCACCGAGGCGTTGCACGCCGGCTGGGCGCTGATCCAGATCGCTTGCAACGATCCGGATACGGAAGTGGACCTGGCCAACGGGACGGTCACGTACCACGCGGAGGCCGGCGAAACGCTGCGGTGCACGTTCTACAACTTGCAACTGGCCAAGCTCATCGCCAAGAAGGTCACGGACCCGGCCGATTCGAACCAGACCTTCAACTTCACGGGGGCTCTCGTGGGCAACCTCAGCCACAACGGGACCCTGTGGGACTGGGTCCGGCCCGGCGCGCACCACGTGTTCGAGGAGACCCCGCCCGAGGGCTGGGTTCTCAGGGCCATCGAGTGTGACGACGAGAACTCCGAGGGCAACGTCAGCCTCGGCCGGGCGGGCTACCGCGTCCACCCCGGCCAGACCGTGACGTGTACGTTCCACAACGAGCACCTGGCCAAGATCATCGTGAAGAAGAACGTCACAACCCCGAGCAATGAGACGTTCCTCTTCGACGGGGCACTGGCGGGAAGCATCGCCCACAACGAGACCTTGATGGCCTTCGTTCCGGCGGGCTTCTACAACGTGACCGAACTGCCGAGCCCCCACTGGAGTCTGGCGCTGATCGATTGTGACGACGATGACTCGGTTGAGGACGTGGCCAACAGCACCGCCGGCTTCAACGTGACCAACGGCGAGGTGGTGACGTGCACGTTCACCAACCGGTTTGATCCGCCCCCCCTTGACGTGGGTGCGCTGGTCATTAGCAAGGTGGCCAACGGAACCGACGACAACGCGACGTTCGCCTTCACCGGCGACGTGACTACCAACCTGACCGGCGGCGGCCTGTACCTTGAACTGGTGGACCCCGGCGCCTACAACGTGACCGAGAACGCCACCGAGGGCTGGGTGCTGGAGGCGATCGTTTGCGACGACGGTAACAGCACCGTGAACTTGACGCTGGGGTTGGCGACGTACCACATCGAGGACGGTGAAACCGTCACGTGTACGTTCTACAACCAGCAGGTTTTGTCGCTGGAGTGTCCCCGTGGCCACGGCTACTGGAAGACCCACGAGGAGGTGTGGCCCCTCGACTACGCCATCTTCGGCGGCAAGAACTACACGAAGGCCGAGATGCTGACCAGCCTCGACACGCCAGCCGGTGGTGATGCCAGCGTAACCCTGGCGTACGAGGTGATCGCCGCGTTGCTCAACATCGCGGCGGGCACCGACGCGACGACCGCGCAGGGCGCGTTGGACGACGCGGATGACGTGCTGGACAATTACGGTGGCAAGGTGCCCATCGGGAAGGCCAACATCAGCAACCCCGACAAGAGCGCGATGAACACCGCCAAGGACACGCTGGACGCCTACAACAACGGCGAGTTGATCGACGGTTGCGGTGAGGATCCGTAGGTGGATCGGCACAGGTGACCAACGGGCTGGTCTGACCGCCAACTGCCCCGGCGGCGGGCCGGCCTCCTCTCCCTTTCCCCTTCCACCTGCCTTTGCCTTGCGCGAACGTTTCTCCCCCGTCTTCTCCTCGTTTTTGAGCCCCGTCAGGCTGTCCAGCGAAAGCGGACGCCGCACCGCGCCCGTCCGCCGCGCTCCTTGGGTCCGCGGCGACCCGCGTGCCCGCCTGCCTCCCGGCGCCATGCCACGCCGGCCCTCGGCGGCACGCAGTCGCAGTGCATCGGGTCCGCCGCCGGGCCTTCGCTCAAGGCCGCCACAACCATGCCAGACAAGGCGCCCTCAACCCCGCGTCCGTGGCCCAACCAGTCGACCCGGGCACCTGGGCCGACCACCTGACGGCGACTGGCCAGATTCTCAGGCAACAATCAAGCAAAAGCGAATAACAAGCACGAAAGGGGAAAGGCCCCGTGGGGGATTTCTTTACAAATTCGGATCTCCGTCAGGTTGGCCGAATGAGGTGATTTTCATGCATGAGAACAGGGTCGAGCAGGAATTGGCCTGTCTATTTGCCTGGCTGGTTGGGCATGGGATTTCAAGGATCGAACCCGTTGGCAGGGTGTTTTGGGAAACCCTTTAGTCGGCTGCCGGAGCAACGATTCGGGCATGGATCGAGACGTAGGCCAAACGAGGTGGGGGGTCGTACGAAGGCCCCTCATCCCCGGCCTGTTCAAGCCCCGGAAGGCCCTCTTTTGGTGCCGGCTTTCCGGCTCAAACCGTCCCGGTTCAAAGGCCCCATTTGGGGACCTGTTTTTGCGACCAGATTTGCCCGTTTGGCGCTGGTGGCGGCCGCGAATCCACGTGGCACGAGGTGCGTGAAGATGTCCGAACAAAACGAGTCAACCGGCCCTTTGAGCCGGCGACGCAATCGCGGCCTGTTGGCCGTACCGCTTGTAACAAGTCTGCTGATTTTTGCCGTGCCTTTGGGTCAGGCACAGCCGGACCCGGACGATGGTCAAATCATCATTCAGAAGCAGACCCGGCCGCGGGACTCGCCGGACGAGTTCCAGTTCTCAGGGGCTGTCAATGGCAACCTGAGTGATGATGGTCAACTCGCGGTTTCGGTGCCTCCCGGGAATTACTCGGTGGCCGAAACCATGGGCGAACAGTGGTACTTGCATGACATTGTGTGCAGCAACGGGGAGAGTTCAGCCGACCTGGCCAACCAGACCGCACACATCGTTGTTGGTCCTCAAGAAACGGTGACCTGCGTCTTTTACAATCAACACGCCGCCGAGATCGTGGTGAAAAAAGTTGCTGATCCTTGGAACACGACGCAGACGTTTGATTTCGAGGGGGACGTCGCGGGTACCATTGGCCACAACGAGACACTCAGCGCGTTCGTTGCGCCCGGCTTGTACAATGCGACGGAGATCGTGCCGGAGGGCTGGAACCTGACGGCCGTCGAGTGTGACCACCGCCGCAGTTGGGGCGACGCGGAGAACGCCTCGGCCAACTACCACGTGCGCGCCGGCGAGCGCCACACGTGCACGTTCTACAACGAGGAGATCCCGCCTCCGCCGCCATTGGCCACGTCGACGCTGATTGTGGTCAAGCAGACGGATCCGCCGGGCTCGCCCCAGCAATTCAACTTCTCCGGGGACGCCAGCGGCGACATTGGCCACGGCGAGTCGATCATCCGATCGAACCTGACGGCGGGCACGTACAACGTGACCGAGTTGGTGCCGCACGGCTGGCGGCTGGATCGCATCGAGTGTGACGACGGCAACAGCACGGTGGACCTGCCCAACGCGACGGCGACGTACCAGTTGGAGGACGACGAGACGGTGACGTGTACGTTCACGAACACGCAGCAGGCGCGGCTGGTGCTTGAGAAACGGGCGCGGCCGGCCAATACAGGCACCCAGTTCAACTTCACCGGCGACCTGTCGGCCCAGTTGGCCCACGGGGAAATTGCCACTTGGGATGTTGATCCTGGTAACTACAGTGTCACCGAGGAGGTCCCGGAGGGCTGGCGGCTGGTGAGCATCCGCTGTACGGAGGGCGCCACGATTGACTTCGACAACGCGACGGTGACGTACCACGCCGGGCCGGGGGACACCATCCGGTGCCGCTACTTCGACCTCCAGTTGGCGAAGATCATCGTGCACAAGATCACGGACCCGCCGGGCGCGAACCAGACGTTCAACTTCACCGGCGACCTGGAGGGTTCGATCGGGCACAACGAGAGCCTGATGGACTGGGTGCTGCCGGGCAAGTACCACGTCTTCGAGGAGGTGCCGCCGGGTTGGAACCTGACGGCCATCGAATGTGACGACGCGGCATCCGAGGGCAACGTCAGCCTCGCCCGCGCCGGTTTCCATGTCCGTGCCGGCTGGGTCGTGACGTGTACGTTCTACAATGGCGGCGACACGCCGCCCCTGGAGCGGGGTGTCCTGATCGTCAAGAAGGTCGCCAACGAGACCGACGGCCGCACCTGGGCCTTCACCGGCGCCGTCGACGCCGACCTGGGCCACAACGACACCCACATCGAAGCCGTGGAGCCGGGCGCCTACAACGTCAGCGAGACCCCGCAGGCGGGCTGGCGGCTGGCGGCGATCACCTGTGACGACGGCGACAGCACGGGCAACGTTCAGTTGGCGCTGGCGACGTACCACGTGGCCGACGGCGAGACGGTGACGTGCACGTTCTACAACGAGCCTGAGCCCGACGGCGACGTGTGTCCCAAGTCGCAGGGTTACTGGAAGAACCACGAGGAGTCGTGGCCGGTGGACTCGCTGCAACTGGGCAACGAGACCTACACGCAGCAGGAGTTGCTGGACCTGCTTGGCACGCCGGTCGGTGGCGACAAGAGCATCAGCTTGGCGTACCAGCTCATCGCGGCCAAGCTGAACATCGCTGCGGGCGCCCCGTCGGGGCCCGCTGAGGGCGCCATCGCTGACGCGGATGCCATCCTGGCGATGTATGCCGGCAAGCTGCCGTACGGCATCGACTCCGGCGATCCCAACAAGGGCGATGTGGAGGATGCGTCCAAGACCCTGGACTACTACAACAACGGCAAGCTGACCAAGGATTGCCAGGAGCGATCGCCGGTTTGCCCCGAGAAGCCTGACTTCTGGGAGGAGAACGACGACGCATGGCCGGTGCTTGAGCTGATGCTCGGCAACGAGACGTACAGCCACGCGGAGCTGTTGGCCATCCTGGAGGGATCGACCAGTGGCGATGAGAGCCTGAAGCTGGCGGTGCAGTTGATCGCCGCCAAGCTCAACATCGCCCGG
>JBFJYU010000242.1:0-5155 GCA_041622435.1 Thermoplasmatota archaeon
GACCGCCTGCGCGGCGTCGACGTGGTCCTTGAGGCGCACCGGATCCGGTTGGCGGCGTAGGGACGGCTAACGCACGGGCAAGGTGTCCTTCGCCGCGTCCGTGGTCTGCTCAACGAGTCCTTTGACGTGGTGCGCCAACGCCAAGGCGCGGTAGTCCTGCTCGTCGGCGTCGCGAGCGACGCCGCCGCCCACGGCGAGGCGCTCGTCGGCGAGGGCCAGGGCGTAGGAGGCACGACTGCCCTGCTTGTCGCCGTAGCGCGAAATCCACGCCGGGCTCCCGTCGGAGGCGTTCAGCCGGGCGGTGACAACCCGACACCACCAGGTGTGGTCGTCTTGTCCTCCCTCGCAGCCCGTAACGAAGACATCGGCTCCGTCGGCGCTGAGTTCGACGCCGAGCCAGCCTGCGTAGGTCTCGTCGAGCAAGGCGCTGTCCCGGTGCAGCCAGGTTGGTTCGCCGGTTGCCATGGAGCGCGCCGACACGAAGGCGCGCAGGTCGGGGGCGTAATGAATCCCGCACGCGAATAGTTGGGTCCCCGCTGCATCGACGGCCCAGTCGTATGGGAGGGAGGGACCGTCGAGCGTTTCATGGTGGACCCAAACGGGGTCCCCGGTAGATGAATCAAGAAGTGCGCAGAGCGCTTCCTGGTTGCCGCTCCACCCGCCGACGACCAGGCCCGACTGCCGGGGGAAGACGGCAAAGATGGCGCCCCGGTCCTCGCCTAGCATCGTCTGCCAAGGTGTCTCGCCGCCAGCTTTGGCGCGGGCGGCCCACGCTCCATAGGGTCCACTGATCTGCGCCAGCCCGCCCAGGAAGACGTCGCCATCCACGGCCACGGCGTAGGCCACCGCAGCAGCGTCGGCGCCTCCTGTGCTGGGTGCCACGAAGTCGTTGCGGACGACGGCTCCGTCGGCGGCGTTGAGGGCCAGGACGGGTGGGCCTACGCGGCCGTTGCGAAAAGCCACGCCCGTGCCCACGAAGAGGCCCTGCTCCTCGTCGGCGGCCATCGCGATGAGGAAGCCATACTCCTCGGGGTTGGGTCGCTGTCGCCATGCCACTTGGCCCGTAGCGGCGTCGAGGCACAGCACGTCCATCGTGACTGGACCCCCGGCTAGGTCAAGCACGGCGATGGCCACCCGGCCATCGTGGACTGCTACGGGTCTGCTGAGAATCAGCGGGTACGGAAAGGAACCCTGCTCCGTGTGGACCCATCGGCGCTCGCCGTCGTTGCCAAAGCAGGCGGCGTATAGGCCGTATTGGCCCGACGCGTAGGAGTAGCCTACGTGGATCGTTGCTCCCGGCAAGGCTTCAACCTCGAAAACGACCGCAGTTGAACCCGGCACCTCGTTCTCGTCGCTCCATGCGAGTTTTCCGCCGGCGGTGATTTCGGTGAGCGTCGTCTGCACATCATCGATGGCGTCTTCGGCGTCGGACAGCAGCGGTAGCTCCGGCGGCGACGGGAGGGATTCGAGCAGGTCGGCCAGTTCAGGGCTGTGGCGGCGAACGGCGGCGTGCACGGCGTCCAGGGCTGCCTGGGTGCCGGCGGGCTGGGGAGTGGTGTTCATGTGTCTCGGTCCTGGCGCTCAGGCGCCGGGCGAGTCAGCGCCGCCGCTTGCCTATAAGGTAACGCTGGCCCGGCGGCCCGGAGAAACCAAGTGGAACCGGGCGCCGACAACAGCGGCGTCTGGGGTGGCCGGCCGGGGCAAGCCTGTCACGCTTTGGGCAGCGCCTCCTTGCTGGCGTCCACCGTCTGCTCAAGTAGCCCGGCAGCGTGGTGGGCGACGGCGATGGCTCGGAGGTCATCGCCGGTTTTGTCCTCCGCTCCTCCGCCCACGACCACCAGACGGCCGCTGTCGGCCAGGGCGACTGCCAGCCCAACCCGCACGGTTTGGTCATCACCGTGTCGGCCAATCCACACGGGGTTGCCAGCGGCGGCGTTGAGGCGGGCGGTCGTTACCTTGTACCAGGGCGCCTCACCGTCTTCGCCAGCGTATCCGGCCAGGTAGATGTCGTCGCCGTCCGCTGATGTCTTCACATCGACCCAGCCGGCGTCGGGCTCGGTCAAGGCGCTGTCCCGGTGCTGCCACAGCACCTCTCCCGACGCGGCCGATCGGGCGAGCACGAACGAGCGGTATGCAGCGGTCCCTTCCTGTCCGACCTCGAAGAGCCGGCGCCCGGCCGGGTCGGCGTCCCAACCCAAGGATGCGGGTCCGTCGATGGAGGTCCGGCGGAACCAAACCGGGGTTCCGGTGCCTGTTTCGATCAACGCGCTGAAGCCGTCCTGCCGGTCTACGCCACCCAGGAGAAGACCCTCCGGGCGTGGAAACGCCCGCATGAAGAGTCCGCTGGGCTCGCCGAGGCTGGTTTGCCAGAGTTTGGTGCCGTCGGCGGGATTCAGTTTAGCGGCTGCAGGCGCGTTGGCAGGCCGGGCGGCGCCGCCCAAGTAGTAGGCGTCGGGCGCGGTGGCGGCGGCGATCGCGAGGATGGGGCCGTCGGGGTCGTCGTAAACGTGGGTCCAACGCACCGTGCCGTCCTCGGCGTCCAGGGCCGCCGCTGCCGTCCCCACCTGGCCTTCATCCGTGACCGCGATTCCCGCGGCCAGGAACAAGCCGGCGCCTTTGTCGGCCGCGGCGCCGAAGAAGTAGCCGGGACGCGTCGGTTCCGGCGCCTGTCGCCACAGTTCCTCGCCGTCGGCGGCCTTCAAGCAGAGCAGATCAGGGGTGACCGGGCGCCCCTCGAAGTCGATCAGGGCGATGGCCACGCGGTCCCGCAGGGCGGCGACGGGGCGGCCCTGGAGGAGGGGATAGGGTAGCGACCCGGAGAGTTCCTTGGCCCAGCGTCGCTCCCCGAGGTTGTCGTATCCGGCGGCGTAGAGGGCGGGCCTGCCGTCGGGGGCTTGGGTGAAGCCGACGTGGACGGTTCCGTCGTCAACGGTCTCGACCCAGAAGACGTAGATCCGCCGGTTGGGGATGTGGTGGTCGGCGCTCCAGGCAAGGCTACCGCCTGCCAGCCATTGCGTTAGACGTGTGGTCGCTTCCTTCGCCGCATCGTCTCCGGGGGGCTGCGGCGCGGGGGGAAGGGGAAGGCCTTCCAGGACATGGGCGAGTTGGGGGCTCTGCGCACGGATGGCTGCGTAGATGGTGTCTCGCGCGTCTTGCAGCATGCTAGCGGGTGGAATCAGGGTCATGGTTGCTCCTCGCCTGGCGGCGATGATCTGGGAGCGCGGGCGGCGCCAAAATAGGTGTCGGGAAGCGGGCCGGCAAGCTGAGCCAGCGGGGCGCCCGCGCCCCGAGGCCCGGCTAGGTTGGCTTGGTGACCGGCGCGAATGCTTGCCATCCGTGCCCCCCGGCCGAGGTTGGCCATGAATGCATCGGAGTTGGCAGCAAAATTGTTGGCCCTCAACGGAACATCTAGCATGGGGGGTCAGATGGAGTCGTGGTGCTACCATGTCTGAAGCACATCTGATCAGAAGTTTCACGCCCACGAACGTGCTCTTCCAGGGCTTTGTCGGCCGCATTGACGGCGACGGAGTCACGGAGTTCAACGACGCCACCGCCATGATGGAGGCGCTGGGCGGGATTGCCCCGACGAACCGGATCACGCGCCTAGTGGCCCAGCACGGCTGGCTGGTCGACTCGCTGACTCCGACGTACGCCAACGAGTTCGGCGGCGAGGCCACGTTCCAGCCCCCGACCCACGGAGGCACCGGAGGCGGCCAGACGATTGCCAACGTTGACCACTTCATCACTCGCATTGAGGTGTTCTGGGGCAACTACAGCGCCGGGGCCAGCAATGGCGTGTACATCGCGCGCGTCATTGTGACGGAGCTCGGTGGCCGCGTGATCCTGGACACGGGTGAACCGCAGGGCTTCGGTGCCCTGAATGCGTTCACGTTCGCGGCGCCGGACAACTGCCACATTGCGTTCCTGACGGGTGCCACGCACGCGCCGGACAACTACATGTGTGGCTTCGGCGTCGGCTACCTGCCCCTTCCTGAGTAGGCGCGAAGAGCCCTTTTCCTTCTTCCTTGCGTTTCTTTGATTTTTTTGGCCACGCTCGCCGCTGGCCCTGTTCGTCATGATGTGGTCCAGGGCCGCAGGCCCCTGACGCGGCAGCCTGCGGGCCGTTTCGACTGGCCGCGGCGGCCCCCTTCATCGCATGAAGCGGAGAGTCTGCGCGGCTGTCGGTGTGGGTGGCCCAGGGTGATAGGACGCAGGGCGATACCCTGGCAAAACGTCTATTACATACCGTGCATTACACGGTATTGGATGACATCGAACATCGTCATGCCGACCCTTCTGGCCCTTGCCCTTCTCTCCACACCCGCCGCCGGCCTCCTCGACGAGGTGAAGGACCAACTCGACTGCGACCTCGCCCTTGAGGTGACCTTCACGGCCTACCTCGGCACCATCACCGGCCGCCGCGACAACGACCATTCGTTCCTGGTCGACAAGTTCCTCTCCTTCGAGACAGTTGAACAGACCCCGATCTACGAGTGGCTCTCGGCCGACGAGTACCACATCGTCGGCTACGAGGAAACCATCGAAGAACACGACCTCGACGTACCCATCGCCGTCGACGTTTCCTGGGAGGAGCAAAGGATCAAGTGGAGGGACGCGAGCTTCTCGATTTTGGTGGTGCCGTGGGGTGTTTTCGACGCCTACCACATCGACACCATCGTTCCCACGACATCGTGCGACGACACCCCCGTCTACTCCGGGCTGGACGGGTTCCTGCGCGACCGCGGCCACGCCGACTACACGTCGCTGTGGCAGGAGCAAAACGGCTGGTACGCCGTCGCGACGTCGCTCGAAATCGGCCTCCATCTCGCGTCCCCCTCCGAGCGCGAGAAACTTGCCGAAGAGGACCCCTATGACGTCGCGTACGACATCTCGGACGATGGTTACGCCATCTACGTCGACCTGAACGACGCCATCGACGAATACGAGCCCACCCTGAAGCAGCTTCAGGCGTGGTGGCCCAGCTACTCGACCTAGACTCACCACACCGGGGACCACCACCCGGAGGCAACCAGCAACCAACCCGCGGCACCTTTCCCCCCTTCTTCCCGGACGGCGCCGCGCCGGGAGGCCGCCCATCGAGGCAGGCGCGCGATGACGGCCCCCGCCATCCCGTTGGCGCCAAGGCACAGGCGGC
>JBFJYU010000243.1:0-5134 GCA_041622435.1 Thermoplasmatota archaeon
AGCCTCGAGACCCTCCGCCGCGATCGCCGCACGCGCCCGCTCATTCTGGATCTCGCTGATGTTGATGCACGTCACGTCAAAACCACGCGTGCGCGCCAAGAACCGCGCCGAACCCGCATAACCCGAACCAAGATCCACCACGCGCGCCGCGTCGGCTTCGATCAACGACGCAAGCCACTCTACGGTGCGGGCGCTGGCCGCGGCCACATCATCCGAATCACCGTAGAGGCCGATGTGGATATCGGTGCCGCCCCAGATCTGGGAATAGAACGCCTCCGCGTCCGCGCTGTCATAATACGCGCGGGCAGCACCTACGGCATCGCTTGCATCGCCATCCACTCATGCGTGAAGTTCAATGCAGATTAAAGGCGACCTACCCAAGAGGCTGGTCCAAGTGCGGGAACCGGGATTTGAACCGAAGCCAAGCTCCGCTCGGCTCCGGATTCTCCCTGCGGGCAAACCCCGCTCCCCGCCCTGCTCCTCGCGGGGCTCGTCGCAGTGCGGGAACCGGGATTTGAACCCGAGTTGATGCCTTGGCAAGGCATCGTGATACCACTACACTATTCCCGCTTCTGGAGCCGGCCGCGCCGACACAAACTGCCGCCGGACCGCCGAGCAATGCGCCGCGTGGAACGCGGACGCCTGCCGGCCGGCGCAGGCCGACCAAACGGCCCAACGCCAACGAGTGCGGGAACCGGGATTTGAACCCGAGTTGATGCCTTGGCAAGGCATCGTGATACCACTACACTATTCCCGCGTCAGTGGAGCCCAGGAGGGGCGAAGCGGCCCAAAGTGGGACCCTATTTCAGCGCTCCGGTGACGCGGGATGGGCGCGCTAGGCGGCAGGCAGGGCCGTGTAGCCGTCGGGAACGTCGCTGCCAGCGTAGAACACAGTGACCGCGAGGTGGAAGGTGGTGCTCACGGCAGCCGCGTTGGGCACGGGCGTGGCTTCCCACTCACCCGCCGTCGGCGCCGGCAAGGCGATGGCTAGGGGCTTGTCGGGAGCGCCGGCGGTTCCCCCCTCCACGAGCGTGTCGCAGTTGCGCACACCGCCGACATCGCCGGCGTCCGGACTTGCCAGGCACAAGTCAAGGTCAAATTCGTCGCTGTCCCACGTCAGTTCCGCGTACAGCACCGTCGCGTTCTCGTCCACGCGGAAGGGCATCGCCTCGCCTCCGAAATTGAAGGTGACGCCGACGCCGCCGGCCACCGTGATCGTGCCGGTCGCGTTGAACACCTGGGGCTCCAGTGCCTGCCCCGGCGCGTCGCCAGGCCCCGTCCCATCGCCGCCGTCGCCGCCCGCAGGGCCGTCGCCGCCATCGTCATCGGCGCAGCCCGGAAGGAGAAGACCAACGGTCAGCACGATGAGCAGGAGTCTCATGTGTTAGCATCGGCGCCGCCCCAACATAGGCCTTGGGATGGTGGCCTCGCCGCCGTCGGGAACGGTCGTTAGCCCCCCGGCGCGGCGCCCGATGCCACCGCGCCGCGCGTGTTGCCGTTCTTGCCGCTCAGCCCGCCCGTCTTTTCATCATGCGTCAGCATCGGATTCATTCATCATCGCGGCGCTTCCGGCGAGGCCGGGTCGCTCTTTTAGACCTGCCCCGCGTGCCGCACCCGTGCTCCCCGAGACCGTCCTTGGATTCACCGTCGAACGTGGCCGCCTGGTGGGTGGCGACGAAGACATGCCCAGCCTCAGCGAAGGCATCGCCATGGAGCATTGGCGCGAGTGGGCCCAGGGCCAACACCCGCCGTTCTACGTGCGGTGCCAAGACGCCTTCGACGACCGCGGCATTCCGTTCGACCACGTTCGCCGGTTGTCCGGCCTGGGCGAATTGTGGGTCGATGCGCTGGCCGAAGCCGAGGGCGACGTCATGGATTTGGCGTTCTCCGGAGCCGGCCGCATGGTCTTCTGGCAGCACCGCATGGAAGCCGACGACCTGCACGACGTTCTGGAGGCAGGCGAACTCGGCGTTCTCGGCGTCGACATGGACGAGCGCCGCGCTGACCTCGACGCCGCCATCGCCATGGCCGCCGAACTCGAATTGGTGCTCCTCGTGCGCGGGGCCCCGACCGGAATCGCTGACCGCCTTCCGCAGGGCGAGGAGGCCATTGACGCCTACGAATTGCACGACGGCGAAGGCTCGTGGAGCTGGCGACTGGCCCAACTCAGCGCCCGGCCGGCGGAAGACGAAGAGGAGGAAGAGGAAGCCCAGGAAGTCCCAACCGAGGACCCCGTGGACCTCTCCGAGGGCCAGCGTGTGCCCTTCTGAAGCCGAGATCACGCTTTCCTTCATCGCCCGCCGCCAAGGCCAGCGGTCGCTCCCGCCTTCCGTGTGGGCGCATGTGGCCTCCCTGGAACTGGGCTGGATGACGCCTGGAGAGGCAAAACGCTACGTGGACGCCGCGCGGAGCGTCGGCCTGCTCATTGAGGAAGGGGACCTGCTTCACCTGACCGTTGATCCGCGCACGGCGCCGGTGCCGCGCGGCTTCCGGCCCGACCCACATCGGACACCCGAGCCACCGACGCCGGCGGCTGCGAACACCGCGACGGCACCGGCACGGACGCGACCCGTCGACCCGTTCGTGAACTGGGTTGACCGCGTCGCCCAAGCCACGAACCGCCAACGCGCCGCCGTCCTCACCGAGGTCGCCGAGCGCCAAACCGCCATGGGCGGCTTGCTGGCGGCCGAGGTGGCCGTGCTGTGGCTGGCGCGGGACGCCGGCCTCGATGTCTCCGTGGCCTTGCAGGATGCGCTCGAGCGGCTCACGGTGCGCCCGTCAACCTGAGCACGATCGGCACCAGCAGCGCCGCAACCAGATGGACCCGGCGAATGCCGGCGGCCAGCGGAACCAGGCCCGTGACCGTGGCCGCGGCAAGGATGGCCAGCCCCTGCGCGCCGGTCAGCAGAAAGGTCAGCGTGATCACGAGCGCCAGGCCCGCCACCGCGACGGCGCGCGACGGAACTCGATGGATGAACGCCGCGACGGGAATGTCGAGCAGCCGCGTGGCCACGTAGCCAAGAACACCGGCCACCATCACCCCAGACAACAGGAGCGCCAGATCCGCAGGGACCGCGCCGCGCTCCCACGCCTGCGGTTGCAGGAGCCGTTCGATCGCCTGCGCCAGGCCGGTTCGCGGTCGGCCGATGAGCCAAAGGACCGGGAAGGCCAGCACCGCGTGGGCGGTGTTGACAACGGAAAGGCTGGCAATAGCCGCCCGCGCATCGCGGCTGCCCGGCTGCGCCAGCGCCGTGGCGACCCCGCCCGTCAATCCCGGAAGAACCGCCGTCCATGACGCCGCCAAGACGCCACGCCCGACGCCGCCGGTCGCGCCGGGCCGTCGCGGCCCCCGCACCTGCCGAGGGATCGTCGGGCGCGTGGCGAACGAGGCCACCAGCCCGGCCCCGCCGAAAAGGCCGGAGAGAAGCGGCAGCAACGGACTCGCAGCCCCCGGCAGCGGCCCGCGCGGCGCCATGGGCAAAACGACCCAGCCCAACGCGCCACTGATCACCATCGTGGCCACCGCCCAAGCCGCCCGCCCGGGCCCGAGCACCGCCTCCCGCACCACGAGGAAGACGAGGACACCCGCCAGAAGCCACGGGGTCATGTGAGCCAGCCATGCCTCGCCTCGACCCGGTTCGAGCAGGAACCACTTGTAGGGCAGCAGAACCAGGGGCAGCACGGCCACGGCGGCCAGGCTCGCCGCCGCCGAGACGCCCACGGCTTCCGGACCCCGGCCCTCCAGAAGCATCCGGTGCGCCGGCAGGGTAGCGAGGGCCGTGTCTTCGCCGGGCGCGCCGAGATACGTTGCCGGCAGGATGGAGACAAAAGTGTGAACGGTGCCGATGGCGACCAGAAACAGGGCCATTTCGACGCCCGCGTGAGGCGAAGCCGCCAGCAGCAGCGCCGCCAGCGTGTTCACGTGCAACCCAGGAAACAAGCCGGTTACGGCGCCGGCCGCAGCACCTGCGGCGACGACGATCAGGAAAGCGTGGGCTTCCATGGGACATCGACCACGGCAGCATCGAATTGGTGGCACAGGCAGGATGGTGCATACCGCAGCGCGCCCATGGCAACCACAGGACCCCCCTCGGGCCACGGGCCCGCGCCAAGGCCGATCGATCGCCCGCCGCCATCGGTCAGCCGGTTCCCCTCAACGAGCCCGGCGAGCCGGATGGGGCGCCCGCCCCACTGCCCGGGCTCAGTTGCCACCTGCGGCCAGCCGGGATCCAGCGGTGCCGGCGGGGGGCCAAAGTAGTGGTGACCCGACGCAGCCGCCGACACCTCCAACTCAACCCCCCGGCGCCACACGCGCCCCTCGATTTCCGCCCAACTGCCGCGCGCCGCCACCGGCCCGCCCCTCAGGTATACCCAAACGGCGTCCGGGCCGTCTGCAATCAGGAGCCGCACGGCGTCGTCCCCGGCGGGATGGAAAGCCGCCACGACGCCCTCAACGATCACCGTCGCCCCTTCCCATCCTTCGATCTCGGCCGGCGAAACCCGCGACGACGCTCCCTCGGCGGCCAGGGTATGCAGCCCGGCAGCCAGGATGGATGCCAGACCCAGGAGCAGCAGCGGACGATCGAGCACAGCCGTGCACACGCACCGCGGTATGACAACGGGCTCGAACAGGCGCTGGCCTGCGCGATCAGGGTAGCCGCAGCAGGACCTCTGGAATGCGGCGCAGGATGTCGCTGGCCGTTGCGCCATAGGAAAGCTCGCTGGCCGACAACTCGCCCGCGACACCCACCAGATAGGCCGCCGCACAGGCGGCGTCAAACGGCTCGGCGCCCTTGGCCAGCAGCGCCCCGACGGTCCCCGCCAGCACGTCCCCGGTTCCGCCGACGGTCATCGTGGGATGCCCCCGACGGCAGCGCCGCTTGCGTTGACCATCGCTGATGATGTCGACCGGGCCCTTTCGCAGCACCGTGACCCCATGACGGTGCGCGTAGGCATGGACTGCGGCCTCCGAGGCTGTCTTCGGCCCCAGGTCGGTGAATTCCCGCGCATGCGGCGTCAGGACCATGCGTCGACCGTGGCGTGCCAACAGGTCATCGTCCACGGCATCCAAACCGTCCGCGTCAACCACGACGGGCAGATCCGCGCGGGCGGCTGCGGCCAGGATGGCGGCCGC
>JBFJYU010000244.1:0-5117 GCA_041622435.1 Thermoplasmatota archaeon
CATCGGGGTCGGGGAGACGGACGAGCCGAAGCCCAACGTCCCGGCCACGGAGAAGCTGCTGGCCGGCATCGCCGATGTCGCGCCCGACCGGCGGGTCCTCCACATTGATAACGCGAACCCGGCCGTCCTGGCCGAACACCCCGTGGAGGCGGCGGACATCGCGCGGCTGCTGGTCGAGCACGGCACCGACGGCAACATCGCCGCTTTCGGCCTCGAATCCTGCGACCCGGCGGTCTACGAGGCGAACAACCTGAACGCCACGCCGGAGCAGACGATGGATGCCATCCGCATCCTCAACGAGGCCAGCGGCCACCGCGGGCCCGGCGGGCTGCCGTTCCTCTTGCCCGGCGTCAACCTTTTGTACGGCTTGCCCGGCGAGACGGCGGCCACGTACCAGATGAACTGGGACTGGCTCATGCAACTCAAGGCGTCTGGGCTCGTGATTCGCCGGCTCAACATCCGCCAGTTGCTGCCCATTCGCGGCCAGAAAGAAACGGTAGCTCCCAAGCTGCGCAAGAATTTCATCACCCAAAAGCGGGCAATTCGGGACCAATTCGACCACGAGCTCCTCCAGGCGGTCGCGCCCGCCGGCACGGTGATGCGCAACGTGTACCTGGAGAAGGTCGATCCCGGCTTGACGCTGGGTCGCCAGATCGCCACGTATGCGATCCTGGTGGGAATTCCGTACGAGACCGATGTGGAGCGTTTCGTTGATGTGCTGATCACCGACCACGGTCAGCGCAGCCTGACGGGGGTGCCCGTTCCATTCCACGTCCCGTCCGCCAGCCTGAAACAACTCCAGGCGCTGCCAGGCATCGGCAAGAAACGGGCGCTGCACGTGAAGGCCGCCAATGTCCAGAATCTGGACGCGTTTGCGGCTGTCGTCGAGGATGCCAACGTCGTCGAGCGCCTGGCGCCCCACCTGGTTTTCTGAAACCGCGCGGTTTTCCCGGCAGGCGAAACGCTGTCCTCGGCAGCGCACGGCCGCCGTGGGCAGGCGCTTGCACGCCACCAGCTTATGGGCCGGCAGTCGCCCTTGGGGCCATGGTCTTCCATCAACGGGCTTCCATGGCCCTGGTTTTTGCCTGCCTCGTGTTCGCCATCCCCGCTGGCGCCGTCGCGCCCGTCGCGGCCGGGGGCGTGGTGGCGGCCTCCAGCGTTACCGACGAGTACACCGGCCTGGAAACGTGCGACGGGGAGGGAGAGATCCGCCTGGTTTTCCACGCCGCCACCAATCGCCTGAGTTGGAGCTACGTCGGTGCCTGTGCCTACGCCTTCATGCACGAATACAGCGGCTCGGCCGCAACGTGTACGGGGGACTACCATCAGCGCGTTGAGTGCAGCCGGAACCAGCCGCGGCCGGATTCGGGCTCTGAGCTTGACTTTTCCTTCACGCTGGAGTACGGTGGCGCGTTTTCGATGCGCATCGTTTACCGTTCCTGGTCGGAGGAGTGCAATTACTACAACTGCTACTCGTTCCTCGACACCGAGCATGTCCTTGACCTGGAGGGGCGCATCAGCCGCGTCGACACCAAGGTCCCCAATCCCTAGTCGCGTGCCTAGTCCTCGGGCGGAATGAATCCCGGCGCATCGTCGCCGAATCCGTCCTCATCCGCCTCGACTTCGCCGCGCAGGTCGACCACGACGGTCTGCTGTTGCTGCTGGCCTGACTCTTGCAGGTTCTGCACCAGCCAGTAGGTTCCGACGGCGGCGGCCGCGCCAATGGTTGCACTGCCGATGATCAGGGGTGCGTACTTGCCAAAGCCGACGGCCCCCAGCAAGCGCACCTCTGCGGGTAGCGCCGAGACCCAGGCGTCGTCAAACGTCGGCGTTTCGTCCTGCTCTGGCAGCGTGTCGGGCGCCGCCAGGATATCGCGCACGCCCCGGCGGCTCAGTTGCCCGGTCAGCGCCGCCATGGCGATGCCGGCGTCGCGGCCGTCGAAAACGCGGTGATCCTGCAAGCACCCCAGGGGGACCTGCCATGCGGGGAGGTAGGCGAACCCATACCACTTGGGCATGCGGCGTCGCTGTCCGACGCTGATATCGCTGCTCGGTGTGACATCGCCGGACAAGGCGCCGGCGCCGGAAACCAGGCCGAACTTGCCCGGATTCGACAGGGCCACGCTGAAGCTTGCCTCCGACGGGGGCATCAGGGCGGCCACGTCCCGGCCAGGGGCCGGCGGCGGCTGGAGCCCCTCGCGGCGGGCGTGGCGCCGCAGCGCCTGCATCTGCCCAAATCCTTCGCGGATGATGCGGCCCACGTCGGCAACGCTGCGCTTGTCGGCGTCGCTGACCACCACGGTCGCCAGTTCGCCATCGTCCAAGAGCACCCGCACGCCGACGTTGATGCGCGGCAACTGCCACAGCCGGTCACGCATCACCACACGGTTCAATTCTGGGTGTTCGGCCCACGCCCGGCCGATGGCGCACACCAACACCGGCGTCAGGAGGCGCTTGGGGATGTGCCCCACGCCAACGTGGAACTCGCCTTGCATCGACGGGTCGCGGGGGGCGTCCCAGACCCGGCGAGCCAACGTCCGCCACGGGTTGTCCGGCACCGGCTCGGGGCGGGCTCCCGGCGGCGGAAGGCTCGTGTCTGCCAACTCCTGCCAGCGCGGCGACGGCGTCAGCCCCACGCTTTCCACGTGGCGCCGATGCACCCGCCGCAGGTCCTCGGACAAGGCGCGGTAGGCGTCCTCGCCGGCAAGATCCAGCATCGCAAGCGCCACTGACGGCTCCGCCGACACTTCGAGAAGCCCGTCCTCCAGTGCGTGCAGGGCCACCGTGGCCGCCCGCGGGTCGAGGTCTTCGGTGTACCGTTCGGCCTCCTGCACGTGCCGCTCCTCGTCGGCGAGCACCGCCGCGAACACGGCGTCAGCCACGCCCCACGAGCCCGCATGCCTGAACACGGTCTCGATCCAACCCTCGGCCACCAAGTTCAGGAGCGTCGCCGACACACCCAGGTCCGCCTCGCTGCGGATGCGGTCCAGCAAGCGCTCCGCGCTCGCCAACGGGGCCGGCGGCCCGCCGCCCGGCGGACTCAACTCGTGCGCCAGACGCGCAAACAACGCCGAATGGAACACCTCGTCCACGAGTTGCCTGCGCAGCGTGGGCCTCAGGTTCTCCGGCGCGTGGGGCAGGAAGCGCAAGGGGATCTCGATGGCGATCGTTTCAACCTGCGCCAGGAACGTGAACAGGTGCAACAGCGCGTCCGGCGCGGCCCCCTCTCCCCACGCATGGGTGGCCAACACGTCCTCGACGCGGGATTTGACTTCCGCCCGCTCGGCCTCGTCCAGGGCCAGCCAGCCCCGCCGAACGTGCCGCAGGGGCGGCCACGCAGGGCGAACCAGGTCCATCAGGTCCGCTTCCATGGGTGGACGACCATCCCGGCGCCGCCTCTTGGACGCATCGACGCGCCATCCGGCGACGGGCGACAGCCCGGTTGCCCCGGCTTCGGCGGCTGCCGACGCCGCCCTGCCGTTCCCGAAGAGGCTATGAAGGTCTCTTGGTGTCGAGACGAACGTGGCAAAGAAGAACGAAGGCCCCGGCATCCAGTCCGCGGCGGGTCTCATCCGGTACTTCGAGTCGGAAGAGACGAACAACATCAAGATCCCGCCCATGTTCGTTATCGCACTGACTGCGGTGACCATCGTCGGCATCGTGCTGATGCAGATCTTCTGGGAGTTCTGAGGCGCGCACGGATGGCTCGCCCAGCCGAGCCGCCGACACTGAGGCGATTCCTGGTGGTCACACTCCTGTTGGCCGCCCTTGTGACCATCGCTGCAAACGTTGTTCTCCAGGTGACTGGCCTGAAGGGCCCCTCCTGGCTGCTCGGCTGGTTGATCGCCCTCGCCTCGGCTTTCATCGTGGGCGCCTTCCTGGCGCTGATTCTGCTGAAACCCCGCGAGTCCGCGTTTGCCGTGGTGGGCCTGCGCGAACGCGAGGTTGACGGCGACAGCGATGGCGACATCCCGGTGGGTGGTGAGGCCGGCCATGATCACGACGATGTGGTGGTGGCGGAGGTTGCGCCGAAGCCCGGCGGCGTCAGCCCATCGCCCAAGGGCAAGGCGGGAAAGGGAAAAGGGCCCAAGAGCGGCTAAGTCGCGCGGCGCCGGATGACGGCGACCGCCACCACGGCCAGCGCGATGAGCACCAGCGGTGCCGCGGGCGTGGCCGCCGATTCCTCCTGTTCGCTGCCGGTGTCCGGTTGGCCGTACAGCGGGTCGAAGTCGTACGTCGGAACGAAGGGCGATTCGAGTTGCTCCCACGCGATCTCGCCGCCGAGGCTGTTGGCCACGAACCAGTACGTTAGCGCGCTCACTGAGTAGTCGGCCAACCCGTAGCGGTGGTCGTACGCCTGCGTCGGTTGGGGCAGGGCGCCGCCCAGGATGTCGATGGAGCCGGAGCCGACGGGCAGGCGGCCCATGGTGACAATTGGGTCGGTGGATTCGTTCGTGCACGTTGAGCTGGTGCCGTCGTGGCCAGACGTGGTGCCAACCACTTCGCCGCCGGCCGCCTCGAAGGCGCCGCGCTCAATGCCCCACTGAGGGTAGTTCCAGTCCTGGCCGCTGTTGGCCTTGAAGCCGGTGGCGCTGGACTCGCCGGTGACGCGGGCGTTCCAGGTGACGCCGTCCACGAGGGCGTGGTCGCGGGTTTCGAGGTTGGTGTGGCCCACGTAGACGCACAATGACTGGGCGGCCGCGGACGTGATGCCGGCGCGGTCCAGGAACTGCAGCGCGCCGTCCGTCAGGATCAGGTGGCCGCCGCCCTCGACCCAGGAGCGAACGTCGGCGACCTGCTTGTCGCTGAGGCCATCGAGGGCCTGGTCGGTGATGGCGAAGTGGGCGTAGTCGGCCAACGCGGCGCCGGAGATTTTGCCGGCGTCGAGGGGCTCGACGCGGTCTTCGCTGAAGCGTCCCAGGTCGCGCCAGAAGTTGAGGTTCGACACCTTGTACGGCACTTGGTTGAAGTCGAAGCGGCCTGCGCCGTCCTCGAGGTCAAACGCTTTGCCGCCGGGGGCGCGGTAGGCGTTGGGGTCGCGGTCGCTCGTGACCCAGGAATCCGTCCACGCGTAGGCGACGGGGCCGGTTCCCGCCAGGATGGGGCTCTCCAGGTTC
>JBFJYU010000245.1:0-5113 GCA_041622435.1 Thermoplasmatota archaeon
GGCACGTCGAGGACACCTGGGACACCATGGTCCTGATGGCTGGAAGCCAGGAAGACGTCGAGGCGGGCTTCCAGACGGCGACCCAGCTCGCCGCGGGGGTCCTGTTCCTGATGGCCGTTGAGGACCTGCCGCTGAGCGTCAAATAGGCATCCCCCGGGCGCCGCGCCTGCGGCCTCCGAGGCGGCCAGTCCCCGAACCCTTCTCCCTCTACATCTGATCCAATTCGCGCAGGTTCTCGACGACGGTGGTCAACAATCGGAGCGCCTGCTCGGCGTGGTCGATTTTCTCGTCCAGTCCGCCGGCCTCGGCCGCCCAATTCAGGAGCGTACGGATGTTCTGGAACTCCTCGTTGATGGAGAGCTTCAGGGCGTCCTCGTACAGGCGAGTCACGCGCACACCTCCTGGATGGCGCCTTGCCAGTCGGCGACCACGCTGGCCGAATAATTGGGGCGGCCCGCAGGAACGTGGGCGCGGCTGGAGGGGTCGTGCCAACTGGGGTGCATCACCGAATCCCGATCCGCTTCATGCTTGGGGAGGCCTTCATGGTTTTCCCGCATCGGGATTCCGTCGTTGACGACCCCGAGCGCGTGGCCGGCGAAGTGCAGGACCACCCATTCGGCCAGCTGCTCGCGGGGCGTGTCGAGGGCCATGGCGGCGGCGCGAAGGTTGGCCGCCGACACCGCGATGGTGCCCGGGCGCAGGAGGACCGCCACGTCGTCAAGGCCCTCGATTTGCTCCAGGATGACGGCGCGGAACACGATCCGGCCGCGCGTCGTGAAATCCATCGCCTCGAATTCCGCCCGCAGATCATCCAGCGTCCAGGGGCCCTCGGGCGCGTCGTCGCGCAGCATGTAGAGCGTGTCAAGCTCGCGCGCGGTGTGCTGCGCCAAGCGATCGGCCAACAAGCCCAGCGACGGCATCAGGTCCAGCGCCATGCCCTGCTCCTCCAGGAGAACGAGGTCCATCCGGTCGAACCGCGTCGGATTGATCGCGCCGCAAGCAAACGAGCGCGTCGTGTCCTGCGCGGGAGCGATGATCTCGGCGATGCAGCCGCCAAGCGTCAGCGGCAGCAACAGGGCGAGGACCAAGACGTGCGCGCGGGCCACGGGGCGGCCATGGCGCCTACCCCGATTTAGCCAGTTCGAGGCCGGGTTCTCATGCTTCGATGGCCAAATGGGCGGAGTTCACGCGCCCCGCGTCGCCATACGGGTCGGAAAATGCGAGCCCCCAGGGCCCCGTGACGGGGGCCTCGGGGTCCGCGACGCGCTGCGCCCGGCGTCCGAAGTATCCTTTCGGAAACTTCGAGCCCCCAAGGCCCCGTGACGGGGGCCTCGGGGTCCGCGACGCGCTGCGTCGCGCGTCCGAAGTATCCTTTCGGAAACTTCGAACGGGCGTGACCGGATTCGAACCGGCGACAGCTGGCTTAGGAGGCCAGGGCCTTATCCAGGCTAGACTACACGCCCAGGGGGATGGCCGCCCAGCCGGGCGCCGGTCTTGAGGGTTTGGGGACGGCGCGGGTGCGCCGGGGAAGGGGAAAGGCTGAGGGTGGGGAGTCCGACGGCACCGGCGTCGAGCCACCCGGTTGGACTCGTCAGAGGCACGGCGGCCCGCTCGGGGCCCTGAGGGCTGCCGGCGGCGCCTGGTTCTCTCGCGGCAGCGAGCTTCCGCATGCGGGAAGGCCAGGGATCGGCTGCTGCGGGCACTGGCTACACTGCTATCGATGCAGGGCGTGCCTTTGCCATGCGAACGTGAGGCGATTCGCGTGAAAGGCGGCATGCAGGGTCGGAGATCAGTCTCGACCGTGCGCGGCCGCAAGAAAACAGAGGGGGAAGGAAGAGAATCTGTTGCTTGCCCTACGGCACCGGCGTGATCCGCGTCGAGTGCTCGTCGTTGTCAACGCGCAGCAGGGACACGAAGTCGTCGCCGACGAAGACGCCGACCTCGATCATCGATCGCTGGTCGTCTTCGGGCACATCGAGGTAGTTCAGCGTGTCCAGCCAGCCTTCCTCGCCGGCGTAGTGGAGGCCGGCGAGCGGAACGAAGGTGTTGCTGACGTAGGTTCCGGCGATGATCCAGGTCTCGGCGTCGTCGGTTTGGTCGCTCCTGAACGCAAGTCCGGCCAACCCGATGTAGTCGCCGGTGGCCACGGTGCCGAAGCGGACATCGAAGTCGCCCGCGTCGGCGCCCAGGAGGCCGTCGTTGGCCACGGCGCCGCCGTGCTGGAGGGGCGTACGGTCGCCATCAAAGGCGAGCGAAGCCACCGGGACGAATCCGTGGTAATCGCCGAGGAAGAAGCCGAACTGGAACTCCTGCTGCTGGGCGCGCTCCCCGAGGGGTGCCGCGCCGATCGCCTTGACGCCGGCGACGGGCAGGTAGTCGCCCGACACCTGCGTGCCGGAGGCCACGATCCATTCGTGGTCGGCGCCGAATCCGTTGAGGTACTCGCCGAGCCAGTTGAGCACAGGGAGCGTGCCGTCGTAGGTGGCGACGACCACCGGCACGAAGCCGAGGGGCGTGTAGCCGCCGACGCCGATGTACGACTGGTATGCATAGTGGCCGTCGCGGAACGCGATGCGGTGGACGCCGCCGGCGACGGGAACGTATTCCCCGTCAACGAAGGTTCCCACGTCGGTTTCGAAGTTGCCGATGCTCGGCGCACCAAGGCCGGCCAGCGCCAGGTTCAGCGCCGTCGAGAGTACTTCGGCGCGGTCGGAGTGGTACCGGGCCCCGACGAGCGGCACGTAGTCGCCGTCAAGGTAGGCGCCGGCGCTCGTGATGCGCAGCACTTCGTACCCGTTGCGGTTCTGGTGGTACGATTGCTCGGTTGCGACTCCCAGCAGGGGGATGTACTCGCGGTCGCGCTGGATGCCCACGGACGCGGCCGTCGTCTGCGACTCGGGGTAGCGCACGTAGTCGACGCCGGCCCGCTCGTCGGTCAACTGGACCGTCGTCAGGGGAACGCGAACGCCGCCGGTGGCCACGGCGCCAGCCGTGTACGTGTTGGATTGCTCGTGGGTGCCGGCGTCGGCTTCAAGCACCTGCTCCAGGTACATGCCGGCGGTGCGGACGGTGTCGCCGTTGTGGCGCACGGCGTTGCCCATTTCGGCCACCTTGCGCGCGTACTCCACGCCGGAGGCGCCAGCGGTGTACATGCCGGTTCGTTCCAGGTAGGTACCAGCCCACTCCTGCCCGGCGGGCGAGGAGCGATGGGTGGTCCACACGTAGACAAGCGGGTGGTCGCGGAACGTCGAGACACTGGACTCCGTCGGCGGCGCCGCGAAGAAATGGGCCAGTTCCGGCAGGAGAATTTCCTGCGCGTACGGCAGCGCGTGGTTGGCTTGCTGGATGGCGTCGGTGTAAAGGCTGGTCAATTCAGCCGTGAACGCCGGCGTTGCCGCCACACCCTCGACAAGCGCGAGGGGCACCCGCACGAGGCCCCCAGCGTCGGTCGTGGCGTAGATGCCCAGCGAGAAGATGGGGCTGCCGTCGGGGAGTGTCCACGACTGGGCGTAGCCGCCGGCTTCACGCACCTGCGGCCAGCCGGCCGGGGCGATCACGCTGGGACCGTAGGTGTAAGTGCCGCCCTGGGCCTCCTCCACGAGCAGAACGATGGTTCGCCCCCCGTCGGGGTCAGACCGGATCAGCGCCTCCTCGGGCCCTTGCGCATGCACAAGTGGCAGGCCGAGCGTATCGATGAGGCCGCTGGCCACGTCATCGGCCGCCAGTAACTCGGGCGCGCCCAGCGATCCTGTCAGCGGAACCGTCAGGAACACCAGCGCCATCAGGGCCGCGCCGGGCCCGATGCGTGCCTGCATCAGGCACCTCCCCTCGGGTCGAGGCGTGCCGCAAGGTCGGCGGGGTCCTTCTCAACCTCCACCGAGCGGCCCACGAGGACATAGACGGGCACTTCGCCCCTCACCTCGCGTCCGGCCTCGTCGCGAACGATGTAGCCCAGCACGTGGTCGCCCACCGAGGTGCGCGTGGAGTCCCACATGACGTCGTAGCGCGTGGCGCCCGCCTGGGACGCCGCGTCGTGCACTTCGCCGTCGACCGTGACGATGACTTCGCTGATGCCCGCGCCGGGGTCGGAAGCACGGATGGCCACCTCGACCAAGCCGGCCACGACCGCCTGGGACAGCGGCCCGGACATGCGCTGGTCGGCGATGTGGATGCTGCCCGCGCGGGGGTTGATCCAGGATGCCGTCGGCGCCGACAAGTCGATCTTGACGTCGGCCGAGCGCGCCGGCTCCGCGTTGCCAGCGGCGTCGATGCTCCAGTAGTTCAGGGTGCGCGCGCCCTCGGCGGACAGCGAGAACGTGCCCGTGTAGGTTTCCACGGGGCCGTCGTCGATCTGGTAGTGCGTCGCCGAGTACGGTGCTGGCGAGCCGTCGAAGGGCGCCAGGGTCACCGTTGCGGGGCCGAGCAGCCAGCCGTTTTCGCCGGCGTCGCCGGTGATCGTGGCCAGGGTGCGCGGCGTCGGGTTGAACGGCATCGCGGCACTGGCCGCGTTGTTGCTCAGGTCCCCTTCCAGGTCGAGCGTGTCGACGAGGACGTAAAGGTCCAGCGAGTGGGACGGCGCCGTCGTGGTCAGTGTGACCGTGCGCGTGCTGCCCACCGGCAGGCGCTCATCGACCGTGACCGTGCCGATCAACTGGCCGCCCGCGTCCGGGTCGCCGTCAAAGAAGGCCGCCTGGATGGCGCCGTCGATGGCGCGGGAGCCGGACGAGCCGAGCGTCGCGCTCAGCTCCACCTCATCGCCGCCCCATGCAAGCGCGGGCGTGCCCACCACATCGGAAACCGTGAGGTCGACCAAGCTCGAAACCGAGACGTCCAGGCTCGCCTGGCGCGTCAGCGAACCCGTGGCCGTCACCGCGTAGCTCAGGGTGGTCTGCCGGTTCGGGGCGGTGACGAGGGCGCCGTAGACGCCGTCGCCGGCCGCGCCGTCACCACTGGCACCGTCATCCAGCAGGGGGATCGTGCGCTGGCTGCCGGTTTCGCCCGTTTCCACGGCGCGCACCGTCAGGTCGGTCACGGGGCCCGCGTTGCTGGCCACTTCGGCAAGCAGCGTCACGGTGTCTCCAGGTCGGACCTCCGACTCGGCTGCGCGCACCGA
>JBFJYU010000246.1:0-5112 GCA_041622435.1 Thermoplasmatota archaeon
ACCACCCGGAGGCAACCAGCAACCAACCCGCGGCACCTTTCCCCCCTTCTTCCCGGACGGCGCCGCGCCGGGAGGCCGCCCATCGAGGCAGGCGCGCGATGACGGCCCCCGCCATCCCGTTGGCGCCAAGGCACAGGCGGCACACCACGGCCCGAAGCCCCTGCAAACCTTGAAGCCGCAGGCCCGGTGGGCCGCCCATGGACATGGAGAACCTCCCCGAGGTCTTCGACCTGGACGTCACCAAGGCCGCCACCGTGCGCGAGCTGCTGGATCAGTGGCGCGATGGCGGCGGATTCACGGCCAAAAAGGTCGCCGTGGCGGCCGACCTACTGCACCGCATGGTCAGCAACGACGAGGAAAAAGTGATCCTGAGCTTCCCCGCGTGCATCATGGCCACCGGCACCCGCGGCGTGTTGCGCGACCTGGTGAAGCACAAGCTCGTGGATGCCATCGTCACGACCTGCGGCACCCTCGACCACGACCTGGCGCGCCTGTGGGAGCCCTACTACGCCGGCCGCTTCGACCTAGACGACCGCGAACTGCACCAGCAGGGCGTCAACCGGCTGGGCAACGTCCTCGTCCCCAACAGCAGCTACGGCGAAGTGCTAGAGGCCAAGCTGAAGCCGCGCCTTGAGGAGTGGTACGACTCGGGCGTCAAGGATTGGTCCACCCGTGACCTGTGCCGCAAGCTCGGCGAGTGGGCGGGCGAGGAGGAGAACCGCGAGGAGAGCCTCCTCTACTGGGCCGCCAAGAACGATATTCCGGTGTACGTCCCGGGCCCGACCGACGGCAGCGTCGGCGCCCAAGTGTGGATGGTTTACCAGAAGCACCGCGACCTGCGCTTCGACTTGCTCAAGGACGAGCAGGAGCTGTTCGACTTCGTCTTCAGCAGCGACCGCCTCGGTGCCCTCATGATCGGCGGCGGCATCAGCAAGCACCACGTCATTTGGTGGAGCCAATTCCGCGACGGCCTCGACACCGTCGTCTACCTGACCACGGCGCCCGAGTACGACGGCAGCCTCAGCGGCGCCCGCGTGCGCGAAGCAGTCAGTTGGGGCAAGGTCAAGGAAGACGCCGCCTGGCAGACGGTTGAGGGGGATGCCACGATCACGCTGCCGCTTCTCGTGGCGGACCTGTTCGAGCGGCTCGGCTAGACGCGCGCCGCACCGGGCGCATGCCCGACGCGGTACGGCCGCCAGATCCGCCTTGACTCCAGGCTGCGCGTCGCCGGCGCCCCTGAACCAAAGCTTATCGCGGCCCGCGGGGCTGGGGCCGGCGTGACCGAAGGCGCAGCCACAGGGAACGAAATCCCGGCCGACATCCTTGACCAGGCCCGCGCCGCCGCCGGCGCCTCGGCCGAGGTCCGCGCGACCTACGGCGGGCTGGAGATCACCGTTCTGGATGATGCCGGATTCCCGTGGGCGCCAGTCCTTCGGATCTTGACCGATGCGGGCCAGGATGTCTGGGTCCGAGCCAGCGGCGAGAAGCTGGAGATCCGGTCCAAGGCGCCGGCCGTGTGATCACACATAGAACCGCAGGAACAGGATTCCCGCCGCCAGCAACAGCGTCGGAACGGCGACAACGACGCCGACGCGCAGCCAGCCGAAGAACGTGACCTGATCCAGGCCGCGTCGCTCGAGCATCCCGATGGCCACGATGTTGGCGGTGCTTCCCATCATCGTCAGGTTTCCGAACAGGGTCCCGGCGAACAACAGTCCCCACCAGAGCGGGAAGCCATCCACGCCGGAGGCCTCGAGGTCCTCAACGATGGGGATGAACATCGCGACTGCCAGCACGTTGTCCATGAGCGCGCTGAGCACGGCCGCAACGCCGACGAACACAGCAAACAGGATCCCCTCGTCGTCCCCCGCCGCGGACCGCACGCCCGAGGCCACCTCGCCCGTGACACCGGTGAGTTGCAACGCGCCGACCGATGCAAAGAGGGCCAGGAAAAATGACAAGGTCCACCAGTCGACGCGGCGTTCCACCAGTTCGCGGCCCAGGTCTTGAGGCGGCCCGACGCGGCGGCGTACATCCTACGACTCGGCCTGCTCGAAGACCTTCGCAAGAATCTCTGTGAGCCGGATGTCGCCCAGGATGCGCCCCTCGCCGTCGACCACGGGAATGTCGATGAGTTCGTTTTCCAGCATCCGGTGGAACGCCACCTCCAAGTCGTCGGACGGGTGCACGGCGGCCAAGTGGCTGCGGGGCCTGCAAGCCGCCTTGGCCGTCGCCGCCGTCATGACCCGGTAAAGGTCTCGCCAGGCGTGCCGGTCGGGGTCGGCGACGCCCAACCGGTTGGCCGCCCAGTGCAACAGATCCTGGCGCGTAATGACGCCAACTAGACGCTTGGCGGAATCCACCACGAAGATGCCCCGTAAGTCGGCGCGCTTGGCGAAACGCTTCACGACATCCTCGAAGGGAGCGTCTTCCGGGACCACCACCGCCAAGGTTCGATCGATCGCGAAGACATCGCGTACGTGCAGGCGGCGATGGACTTGGGGTGACATGGATGGCCAACTTGCTTTGGGTTGGACCCCATCAAGGCGCTTCGCCTGGCGGCGCATTGGACCAGACCCGCGAGTCCCGCAAAAGCAGCGACCCCTGGGCCCCAAAACGGGCCTCATCGCGACCCCAGGCGTTGCGCCTGCCTCATGGCGGAGACCGCGCCATGCGCCGCCGTCATGGCGAGCGCGCACGCTAGCCGCCAGGAGCCCGCGTGACGCCCCTATGACCCCGAAGGCCTCCGGCGGACACGGGGCCCCCCGGTGCAAACCCCATTTCCAAATAGGCCGCGACGCCCAGCAAGGCCCATGGGAAATCGGCTCGCCGGCGTCAGCGCCGCTTTGGCTGCACTCCTTCTTGTGGTAGCGCTGGCGAGCGCCCAGGGGGACCCCCTCAGCGCCGAAGAGCGCGCCTGGATCGACGCCAACGGACCCATCCTGTACGCGCCGGACCCCGATTACCCGCCCTTTGAATTCGTCGATGACGGGGTGGTCAAGGGCATCAACATGGATTTCCTGAACCGGATGAGCCGCAACCTTGACATCGAATTCCAAGTGGTGGTGTACGACAATTGGACCGCCGTCCTCGACGCCATGCGGGCACGGGAGGTGCACATGCTCGGCTCCCTGGCGCAAAACGAGGAACGCGACGAGTACATGGATTTCATCGGCCCATACATGCAGGTGGGCGAGGTGTTCTACGTCAACACTGAGCGGACCGACTTGCGGGGGCTGGAGGATTTGACGGGTAAGAGAGTGGCCGTGGTCCAAAACTACGCCGCCGCAGCGTGGCTGGCGGAAAATCGCCCCGACCTGGAACTCGTGCCGGTCCCGGACATGCTCTCCGGCCTGGAAGCGGTGTCCACAGGGACCGTGGATGCTTTCTTTGAAAACGTACCCGTGGCCGGTTACAACATCCGCGAACGAGCCATTAGCAACGTCAAGATCCTAGGCGATCCCCTGTACTACTCACCGGCCAACTGGGCCGTCCAGAAGGACCACGACATCCTCCACGGGATCGTTTCGAAGGGCCTGGCAAGCATCCCGCCGGGCGAGCAGACAGCCATCTTCGAGTACTGGTCCGGCTACGACTTGGGCATCACGCGCGCGCCGGCCGACGGGCCGCTCTTCTCGCCGCTGGCCATCGCCGTCCTGGGCGGCCTGGGCGCCGTGATGGTGGCCGGCGGCGCGTGGGTCCTGACCCTGCGCCGCGTGGTGCGCACTCGCACCGAGGACCTGCGACTCAGCAACAACGAGATTCGCCGCGCCAACGAAGATTTGGCCCACCGCGTTGAAGAGAGGGCCATGGAGTTGCGTAGCCTGACCGAGCAGGAGGGTCGCATCTTTGAGGCGCTAGAGAAGCACGCCACGGCGGCCACGCGACTCGTTGACCGGTCGTCCTGGGAACTGAAGAACCGTTACCACGGTATCCTGCGCCCCGACACGCGCAAGGCCGTGCAGCGCTCCTCGGCGGCCTGCTGGGACACCATGGAACTGGTGGCCGCAACGGCTGACACGGCGAAGACCGAGGCTATCGCGCCGGGCGACCCCTGCCCCCTGGGTCCGACGCTGCGGGCCGCGGCCGAGCAATACGCACGGCAGCGGGATGTGCAGGTCGACATCGATTGCGACGAGGACTTGATGCTTCCATGGCCCCCGAGGACAATGCAGCGATTGGCCGCCCGGTTCGTCGCCTTCGCCGGCGCCTCGGCCAGCGGGGAGCCGGCCGTGCGCGTCACCAGGTCTGATGGCGCCATTCGCGTCGCGTTCCCGAATGCGTCGGCGATCGCTGACCCCGCCTTGCTCGTCGAACCTTTGCGCCACGAGGGGTTCGGCTTGTCACTGCCGGCGGTGGCGCGAATGGTTCACCGGGCCGGCGGCGACGTGCAAGTCGACGTGATTGAAGGTCAATTGACCATGACCCTCAGCATTCCGGATGGGCCGGTGGGCGACGGCGCCGAGGCACCGCAGAGCCGATCCGCTGCGGCACGACGAGGCGCCGTGCGGCCCGGCAGCCGGCCGGCGGCCAAGCCTCAAATCGAAGCCGAGGCGCCGCCGGCCGCCAAAGCCGGTCCTACAGGAGTTGGCCAAACAGGAAAAGGCCGCTGAGCGCGTTGGAGCCGAGGAAGACGAGGGCCGCGACGGACAGCGACGTGACGCGCGCCCACTCCGGGGTCCGGGACGGCAGCAGCCCGACGGCAACCATGCCCGACCCGAAGACCAGCGTGCCCCATTGGTGGATCATGGAGAACACCAGCAGCGCGTCAAGCGATCCCGGACCATCGCCGTTGGTGACGGAGAAATAGAACACCAGCGACAGGATGCTCATGACAAACAGGGCGACGGCGAAGATGGCATACCCCGCCCAGAGAAGGCCCTTGGCGAGGGGGGAAAACAGCGTGTCCGTGACCACTGCGTCGTTCCATCGGTTTTCGTGTGCATCGAAGTCGACAGTTTCTGTCATCGTGTTTGGACCGAAGGATGCTATAAAAACTGGCCAGACGGCGGCGCGGGTCAACGCAGCCTTTTGGTGGCGACCCGCCTCGGCGGCGCGCTGCGTCCATGATGAACCCCCCGGGCGGCGCCGTTGTGGGGTGGCGGGGAGCGG
>JBFJYU010000247.1:0-5097 GCA_041622435.1 Thermoplasmatota archaeon
ACGCTCATCACACCGCCTCCAATACATGAACCACTGCTGTCGCGCCGGTGCCACCGGAGTTTTGGGCCACGCCGATGCGGGCGTCCTTGACTTGGCGGGCGTCGGCGGTGCCGCGCAGCTGCCACGTGAGTTCGCAGAGTTGGGCGATGCCTGTTGCGCCGGCCGGGTGGCCTCGTGCCTTGAGTCCGCCTCCGGGGTTGACAACCAAGTCGCCGTCGAAGCCGGTTCGGCCTTCCAGGGTCGCGCGGCCGCCGTCGCCCTTCTTGAAGAAGCCCAGGTCCTCGATGGCGAGGATTTCACAGATGGAGTACGCGTCGTGCACCTCGGCGAGCTGAATGTCGGCGGCGCTGACGCCCGCTTCCTGGTAGGCGCGCCGGGCGGCCTCGGTGGTGGCCTTCCACGCGGTGAGCAAGCGGCGGTCGTGCAGGGCCAAGGTATCGCTCGCCTGTCCGCTGCCGGCCACCTTGACCTTGGGTTGGTTGTAGGATTCGACGATGGCGTCGCTGGCCAGCACGACCACTGCGGCGCCGTCGGAGGCCGGGGCGCAGTCGAACATCGTGAGCGGGTCCGTGACGACGGGCGCCTTGGTCACGGTCTCGGGCCGGATGGGTCGCTGGAACTGGGCCAGGGGATTACGGGCTCCGTGCTCGTGGTTTTTCACGGGCACGGCTGCGAGTTGTTCGCGAGTGGTGCCATGCTCGGCCATGTGGCGCTTGGTGATCAGCGCGTGCAGCGCCGCGTCCGTGGCGCCGAAGAAGTGCTCCCATTCCTGGTCGATGCCGCTAGCGTTGATGGCGGCCACGTCGGAGTCGCCCACGTCGGTCATCTTCTCCACGCCGCCGACGACAACCAGGTGGGCCGAGCCGCTGCGAATGGCTTGCACGGCTTGGCGAAACGCGAGGCCTCCCGAGGCGCCGGCCGCCTCGATGCGCGTGGCCGGCAGGTGGAGGTCGGCAAGGCCCGCGCCGTCGAGCAGCAGCGGCGCAATGTGCTCCTGGCCCACCAGCTTGCCGGTGCTCATGGAGCCCACGAAGACCTCGTCGATGTCTTCGCCCTGGATGCCGGCGTCGAGGATCGCGGCCAGCCCCGCCTCGGTGAGTAGGCTGCGGAAGCTGGATTCCCAGCGCTCGCCGAAGTGGGTGTGCGCCGCGCCGATCACGTAGGCGTCCGGCCGGGAGGGAGCCATCAGGCACCTCCGAGGACGAGCTTGCCGCGGAATTTGGCGTAGGTCGCGTAGTCGACATCCCAGGTGCGGGCCAACTGCGTCTCCAGCAACTCGGCGGAGGCGCGGTTGTAATTCAGGATGTTCTTGGTGACGGTGACATCGAAGGCGTCGCTGCCGGCTCCGGAGCCGTAGCCGCAGAGGAAGATGCGGTCGCCGGGCTGCGCAACGTCAAGGACGTTGGCGAGGCCGAGCAGGATTGCGCCGGAGTACGTGTTGCCGATGCGCGGCGCCAGCAGGCCCTTGTCGTACTGCTCGGGCGTGAAGCCGAGCTTGCGGGCCACGTTGACGGGGAATTTTCCGTTGGGCTGGTGGAAGACCGCCCAGTCGTAGTCGGCGGGCTTGGTGCCGGCGTCCTTCATGAGCGCCTTGCTGGCCTCGCGCACGTGGCGGAAGTAAGCGGGTTCGCCGGTGAACCGCTCGCCGTGGCTGGGGTATTTCTGGCCCTCGCGGCGCCAGAAGTCCGGCGTGTCCGTGGTGAAGCTGGCGGTGTAGCGCAGTTCGGCGATGATCTGCTTCTTGTCGCCGCCGATGATGAACGCCGCGCCGCCGGCCGACGCGCTGTACTCCAGCGCATTGCGGGGGGCGCCCTGGCTGGTGTCGGCGCCGATGGCGAGCACCGTCTCGCACATGCCGCTTTGCACCATGCCCATGCCGGTCTGGATGGCCGCCGTGCCGGCCTTGCACGCGAACTCGTAGTCCGCCATGGTTAGGTAGGGGCCGGCGTCGATGGCGGCCTGGACGATGGTTCCCGTCGGCTTGACGGCGTACGGGTGGCTCTCTGAACCGACGTAGATGGCGCCGATCTGGCCCGGCCCCGTGGGGCAGCGGCGCATGGCCTGGCGGGCAGCCTCCACGCTGATGGTGGCCACGTCCTCGTCGGGACCCGGAACGGATTTCTGGTGCACGTTCAGGCTGCGCCCGATGTTGGCGTCGTCGCCCCACAGCCGCGCGATCTCTTCGGATCGGATGCGGTAACTGGGGACGTACGCGCCGTAGCTGGTGATGCCGACGGCCATGGACTGGCGCCGACCTGGGCCCGGCCGCTAAAAGCATGGCGGACGGCGTGTCGGCGATTGACGATGCATGTGGCTGGGTGGGCTAGCCCGGCCACCACGGGGCCAAGCGGGGTCCGGCTCACGCGGTGACGCGCACGGTGCCGTTGTCGAAGCTTCGCACAGCACCGCGCACCTCAACCAACAGGTGACCGACATCGTCGATGCCCGCCGCCAGGCCCTCGACCGTGCCGTCGCCGGCATCGATGCTGACCTTCTGGCCCGCCAGGGCGTCGCGGCGCCGGTACGCATCGATGATCTCCTCGTCGCGGCCGTCCCGAACCAACTGGATCCAGCGAGCCAATTCCTGGAAGAGGAATGTCTCCAGGTCTTCGATACAACTGTTGGCGCCCAGCACATCCTCCAGGGTTGTGGCCGTGTCCCGCAGCTCTGCGGGGAAGGTGGCCGCGGCGCCATTGATGTTGATGCCGATGCCGGCGATGAGGAAGTCGATGTGGTCGCCGGTGGATTCCCCCTCGACCAGGATACCGGCGATCTTGCGGCCCCCCACCAGCACGTCGTTGACCCACTTCAGTTGCGGCTGCGCGCCAGCCACCTCCAGCACATCGGCAACGGCGTTGCCAAGCGCCAGCGTCAGCAGGTGCGGGTCGTCCAGATCCCGAAGGATCATGGAGAGGTACAAGCCCCCCTCGGGCGCGTGCCATGGGCGGCCATGGGTGCCGCGGCCGGCGCTCATGCTGGTGGCGATGAGGGCGGTTCCGCCGGGTGCGCCCGCACGGGCGCGCGAGCGAGCTTCGTCCATGGTCGATGCGCAATCGCCGAGTCGCTCAACGGCCCAGTCCATGGCGAAGCCAGAACCCCGCGACCGGGATAGACTCTGCGCCTGGCAACGCCCATGGCACCGCTCTGTCCGGCAGGGCGGTGGGCGCGCTCCGCCGCCAGCGGCCCAGCCCCCACGTGCCCGCGCAGATCCAAACCAGTGCCAATTCTGTAGCCACTCTGAATCCTGCGATCGCGTGCCAGAAAAAAAGCGAGGGCGCACCTCAATTGATATTATCCCAGGAAATTGCCCAATTTCTTTTCTGGCGATCTGTGGAGCAATTAGGGGCCTTCGATTTGCACTGATGCGCCGGACTTTTGCAGGCCGGGCTGCGAAAGCCAAAGGCTCGGCCCGAACACTGTAGCCGGCCCGGCCGTGACGCCCCATGGGACCTCGCAGCGGACAAATCGTACACCCCACCCGCAGAGAGCCTGCGCGGCAAAACAAGGATTGAAAGGAAAAATTGATCCCGAGTCGATGCCGGGCGGGAATAGCAGATTGCAGAGCCGGCTACTTTCTTGCCCCGCGCGGCGCGAGCAGGGCCCAAGCGCTTTGCGGCCCCGCGCGAGCAACTGCCCAACGGGCAGGCGTGGTTGGAGCTGTGCATCGACCCCGGAAGGCTACACCCTACGGCGCTTCACACAACTCGATGAGCACGCCGCCGGTCTCCTTCGGGTGAAGGAACGCGATGCGCTTGCCCTCGGCGCCGAGGCGCGGCTCTTCGTCGATGAGGCGGACCCCCAGACCCTTCAGCCTGGCCAGTTCGGCGTCGAGGTCATCGACCCGAAAGGCGATGTGGTGGACGCCGGGGCCGCGCTTGGTCATGAACTTTCCAACCGGCGTGTCGGGGCCCAGGGGCTCCAGCGCCTCGACGACGCTCATCGTGTCACCCACGGGGAAGAAGCGGGTTTTCACGCCCTGCTCCTCCACGGTTTCGTCGTGCTCTGCGCGCAGGCCCAGAATTTGTTCGTACACGCGGGACGCGTCATCGAGAGAGTTGACTGCCACCGAAACCTGGTCCACGCCGAGGATCGCCATGGGCGGCGCCAGTGACGCGGGGGTTTTGGGGGTTGCGAGGGAGACCGGCCGGGGCCGTCCATCCACTCGCCCCGCCAGCGCCCCTCCGGCGTCCTTCAGGGCTAGCGAACCTGACGTATGTACAATCGATCCAACAGGGTGAAAAACGGCGCAGACACCGCAGAAACGGTGCGCAACTGGCAATTACCGCAGGACGTTGGCGGATTTCATGTCGTATTTTCGACAATTTTTGCGCATGGCGCTAGTGGTAGGCCTCGTCGCCGTCCCGCTGGCCAACGCCCAAGACACCGAGACGAACCATGAGCCCGAGCAGATCCACGTCACGCTCAACACAGCAGGCAACGGGCTGGTCGTTCAATGGTCGGTACCAGACCCCTACGTTCCCGGAGTTGAGTCGCCGTGGGTGAAATACAGCGTGGATGGCGTCCCCCAAACGGACGCCCTAGCTACGCTAATGGGCGAAGCCGTATGGGGAACCGCCTCAACGGAAATCTGGGGCGCCGAGATATCAAACATCAGCGCCGGCTCGATTGTGGAGTACAAGGTTGGCAAGCGCGTGACGGCCACCCAAACCGACTGGTTTAGCCCGTTTTACACAGTCAACATGGTTCCCGCCGCCGACCAGCCGATCCGCGCGGTCGTCCACGGCGACATCGGCCGCCCCGACTGGGCCAGCAACCCCAACTACGACGTCACCGAGGTCAGGGACCGAGCCATCGCCCAAGACCCGGATCTGTTCCTCATCCCCGGCGACTTGGCCTATCAGGACAAGGGGCCGGGCACCGAAATCAGCCGCTACGACCTGTACATGCAACACCAGCAACCGTTGCAGGCGACCGTCATTACCATGCCCGCTTGGGGCAACCACGAGTCACCCAATGTCGCCGATCCGAATTATGATCAGAGCATCCAGCGCTGGGTGCTTCCGGTTGATCCGACGAAGCCCGCCCATGCCGAGCACGAGTACAGCTTCACGGCCGGGCCCGCAACCTGGATTGCCG
>JBFJYU010000248.1:0-5087 GCA_041622435.1 Thermoplasmatota archaeon
TATTACTCGGCCCCTGGCTCGATCGTGGCCACCCACGTGGCGGCGGACGGGGACACGACGACGTGCGTCGGAGAGGACCTGTTCACGGTCGACTACCAGCGCGACCCCAACGGCATGGACTACTCGTACCTCGATGCGAGCAGTTTCCTGAATCGCTGCGGGTGGTCCGTTGAGGGCTTCGTCATCGGTGGCTCCCTGATCTACTGGGGCTGCGCCGAGGGCGCCGACCAGACCACCTGCTACCGCGACCCCAGCCTCTGCTGGGAGGGCCTAGACTCCTGTTGGGGCTCGGCTCGCGTCCTGCGTGACGGCAGCATCGAGGCCTCCGGGTACGACGAATTCGACGAGTACGACGAAGACGGCAACTTCCTGGGCGTGTCCAGTACCACGTGGTCGTTCACCGTTGATGTGGCCCAGGCGCTGCCGCTGCCGGTGCCCTTCGCCTGACACCGCCAAGCGGACGCCGTGACGCATCGACGCGAGCCCGACCCACTGCAGGCGTCGCCGCCGCGCCGCCGACCCGACCGGTGCGGCCGCCATCGCCGGCCCCCCAGCCCCTGCGCGACCCCGTTTACTTAAACGGCGCCGGCACCCTCGCGCCCACCGTGTTCTCGAAGGTTCTGGTCGCCAACCGCGGTGAGATCGCCGTGCGCATCATCCGGGCTTGTCGTGAGTTGGGCGTCGGGTCCGTGGCCGTGTTCTCCGACGCCGACGAGCAGGCGCTGCACGTGCGCGTCGCCGACGAGCGGGTCCACATTGGCGCCACACCCAGCCGCGAGAGCTACCTGGTGCAGGATCGCATCATCGAGGCGGCGCGCTCGACGGGCGCCGAGGCGATCCACCCGGGATACGGTTTCCTGGCGGAGAACGCCGGCTTCGCGCGCAAGGTGCAAGCGGCTGGCCTGACCTGGATCGGCCCCTCGCCCGAGGCCATGGATGTCATGGGTGACAAGGTGTCCGCGCGCGCGGCCGCCGAGGCGGCGGGGGTCCCCGTCGCCCCCGGAAGCCCGGCCCTTGCCGACGCTGAGGCAGCGGCCGAGGCAGCCGAGCGCATCGGCTACCCGGTGATGCTGAAGGCGTCGGCCGGCGGCGGCGGCATCGGCATGCGAATCGTGCGCGGCGCGGACGCCATCCGTTCAGAATTCGAGTCGGCCACCAAGCAGGCCGCGTCGGCCTTTGGCGTGCCCGACGTGTTCCTAGAGAAGTTCATCGAGCGACCGCGCCACATCGAGGTCCAGGTGCTCGGCGACGAGCACGGCAACGTGATTCACCTGTACGAGCGCGAGTGCTCGGTCCAGCGGCGCCACCAGAAGCTCGTGGAGGAGGCGCCCTCCCCGGCGCTGAGCGACGACCAGCGCGAGGACATCGGCGCCCGCGCCGTCGACTTGGCCAAGCGCATCGGGTACAGCAACGCCGGCACCCTGGAGTTCCTGTACGAGGACGGCCAATTCTATTTCAACGAAATGAACACGCGCCTCCAGGTGGAACACCCGGTTACCGAGCTCGTCACAGGCATCGACCTCGTGCAATGGCAACTGCGCATCGCCGCCGGCGAGCCCCTCACGCTCGCCCAATCGGACATTCGCCTGCGGGGCCACGCCTTCGAGGCGCGCATCAACGCCGAGGACCCGGCGCGCGACTTCCTCCCCAACCCTGGGCGCGTCGAACGGCTGCGGCTGCCCGCCGGAACAGGCATCCGCGTCGACGCCGGCTTGTACGAGGGATGGACCGTGCCCGGCGCCTACGACTCCATGGTGCTGAAGCTGCTCGCCCACGCAGACACCCGCCGCGCCGCCGCCGCCCGGTTGCACACCGCCCTGGCAGACCTCAACATCGACGGCTTCGTGACCAACGCATCCTTCCACGCCCGGCTGCTGGAACACCCCGAATTCCTGGCCGGCAACCTGTCCACCCGGTTCCTGGAGGAGCACGATGTGATGGGCACACGCGACGAGGGGGCACTGCGAGCGGCACGCCGACGCGCCGCAGCCGTCGTCGTCGCCCTCATGAATGCCCCCGGCGGAGGTCTGGCCGGCATCCACTTGCGCCAACACGCACCCCCTGTGATCACGGCGCGCCCCGGCCGCCGCTCGTGGGAGGCTGCCTGATGCGCGTCGACATCACCCTGAACGGGCAGTCGTTCCACGTCGAACTCGAGCGCGGCGACGACGGTTGGGAAGCCGTCGTCGACGGCGAGCGCTTCCCCGTGACCGTCGACCGGTCCGGTCCAGGGGCCGCGGTGCGAGCCGGCGACCTGGCTTTCCTCGTGGCCGCCCACCAACCCGACAGCGTGCTCGTGGACGGCCGCGTGCTGCCGATGCGCCTCGAACACCTGCACGGTGTCGCCGGCCTCGGCGAAAGCCACGGCGCGGCGGGAGCCGTCAAGCCGCCCATGACGGGCCGCATCGATGAGGTTCGGGTCCAGCCCGGACAGCCGGTCGCCCGCGGCGACGTGCTGTTCGTGCTCGAGGCCATGAAAATGCGCAATGAAGTGCGCTCGCCGGCCGACGGCGTCGTCGCCGAGGTGCACGTCGAGGCGGGAGCCAACGTGGACCCCCACATGACGATCGTCACGCTGGCCAACGCCTAGCCGGCAGGCAAGGCGGCTGGCAAAACATCAAGAATTTACAATAATTCATTGCAGAGGCCCCGGCAGGCCAGCCGCCGGGCCGGGCCGCACCCCTAGGCCGCCGCGCGGCGCGACTCCCCATATTTAGCCATAGATGCAATGGGTCTCTTTTCGCGGGCCGCGCGAAGCCATTGTCTCCCGTAGACTTTAGAACCGGGACCACTATGGCATCTCGGCCCCAGGGCCAGGTTGGAGATCCTATGTACAAATTGGCGATCGCTACGATGATGATTCCCTTGCTCGCCTTCCCCACCGTGACTGCGGAAAACCAACCCTCCGACCTCTTGCTCACAGCCCAGCTAGACACCTGTCAACTGGTGCTGGACGGAACTTGGCTCTTCGACGACTACTGGATGTTCGCGGTGTCCATCGAGCCCCTCGGAGAAACCTTCGGCGTCACCTCCGGCTGCCTGGATCTGCCCATCGCGGGCGACGTCTGCATCGCCGAGGGCTCGCTCCAGCGGGGCTTCGTGGAGTCCGCCACGATTGGCTGCCTGCAGGGCGGCCCGTTCCACGTGGACCCCATGCCTGACATGCCCGATGAGGTGTACGCCCCCGGCGCCACCGCCATCAGCGGCGTTGCCGTCGCCTACGACCGCCTCAGCGGCACCGCGGACGGCTTTGTCGTCGGCCGCATCGGCTAGTCCCCGCAACGAGTCCCGCTTAAGTCGGCCATCGCGGTCGCGGTGGCATGGAGCAGACGACCCCCGTTGCTAGGCAAGCAAGTCGTGAGGAGCGGCTACTGGAGGACATCGCACGCCTGCACGAGGGCGGCCCCAAAAAGTACCGGGACCGCCTGTCCGACGAGAAGAAGTTCTTCGTCCGCGACCGGTTGAACCTCTACTTCCCGGAAGGCCTCGATTTCGAAGACGGCCTGTTTGCCAACAACCTGCGCGCAGAGGAGGGATTGGCTGCTGACGGCATGGTGACCGGTGCCGGGACCATGCGCGACCGGTCGATCTTCGTGATCGCCAACGACTACACCGTCAAGGCGGGCTCCATGGCGGAGCGCGGTGTGGAGAAGTTCATCCGCGTGCAGGAGCGCGCGTTGCGCGCCCAACGCCCCGTCCTGTACCTGATCGATTCGTCGGGTGCCCGCATCACCGACCAGGCGGGCTTTTTCGCCAACCTGCGCGGCATCGGGAAATACTTCTACAATCATTCAATTTTGAGCGGCAAAGTTCCCCAGATTTCCGTTCTGTATGGACCCTGCGTCGCGGGCGCGGCTTACACGCCGATCTTCTGCGACTTTGGGATCATGGTTCGCGGCATGAGCGCGCTGTGCATCGCCAGCCCGCGCATGGTGGAAATGGTCACCGGCGAGAAGATTTCGATGCAGGAGTTGGGTGGGGCCGACATCCACATGGCCGAGAGTGGCTCGTGCCACGTGGTCGTGGACTCGGAGGAGGAGGCCGCGCTGGCCGTTTGGAAGCTCATGGGCTACCTGCCGGACAACTGCGACGAGTTGCCGCCCCGCTACGAGGCACGCGACCCGGCCCGCGCCGCGTCGGATCTGGACGCGATCGTTCCGGCCGACCCGAATGTGGCGTTCGACATGCATGAAGCGATTGATTGCCTGATCGACGCGGACAGTTGGTTCGAGATCAAGAAGGACCACGCGGCGGAGCTGATCACCGGGTTTGCCCTGGTGGGTGGCCGCGTGGTGGGCATTGTGGCCAACAACAGCCAGATTCGCGCGGGCGCCATTTTCCCCCATTCGGCGGAGAAGGCGGCGGAGTTCATCCTGCAATGCGACGCGTTCAACATTCCGCTGGTCTACATGTGCGACACGCCCGGATTCATGGTCGGAAGCGAGGTCGAAAAGCAGGCCATCCTGAAGCGCGGCAAGCAATTCATTTACGCGACGAGCACGGCGACGGTGCCGAAGCTGTGCGTGGTCGTTCGCAAGGCGTACGGCGCGGGCATCTATGCGATGTGTGGGCCCGCCTTCGAGCCGGACGCCACCCTGGCGCTGCCCGGCGCGGAGATCGCAGTCATGGGAGCCGAAGCTGCAATCAACGCGGTGTACGCGCGGCGCCTGGCTGGCGTTGAGGATCCCGCCGAGCGGGCCAAGATGGAGGCGGAGCTGCGGGAGGAGTACCGCAAGGACATCGACATCCATGCGACCGCCAACGACCTGATCGTGGACCATGTGGTGCCGCCCTCCCAGTTGCGCCAGGAGATCATTGCGCGGTTGCATGTGTACGAGGAGAAGCACCTGCCGTTGCCGCGTCGCGGCCATGGCACGGTCATTTGAGTAGCCCCATGGCCGGCGGGGGCCGCCCGGCAGCCTGGCCCCCCGGCGGTTTGGCCAAGGCCCGACGGCCCACGCACATCTAAGTTCTTGGCGGACCCATGAGCGGATATGAGTAGGAGCCTCTGGTGCGTGGCTGTGGTCGCGGCGATCGTGGCGGCCGGGTGCATGGGGCCCGAAGCACCCCAGGATGTTGGGCCCGGA
>JBFJYU010000249.1:0-5081 GCA_041622435.1 Thermoplasmatota archaeon
GCCGACCATGGCAGCCACTGTACCAACGCGGAGGACCTGGCGATCCTGTGCATCGGGGCGCGCTCCGCAGGCGACCCTGACTGCCAGACTGAACCCTACGGCGCGACGCAGGACTACTATTACGTCATGGCGCCCGGCGGACCCGCCTTCGTCTCCATGTCGATGTCGCACAACTGCCGCGAAGGGGCGTCGAGTTGCGAGTGGGACACCATCGGTGCCGCGGCGTGGCACGGATCGTCCGGCAGCGGCGACTACTCTCTTGCAAGCGCCGCAGTCACCGAGCACGCCTGCGATGGCGAAGCGAATTGCCACGTTCGAATCCGGGCCACGGATGAAGCCAGCGGCACCAACGTGGACGACGGCTTCGTCGAGGCGTGCTTGGACATCATCTGAGCCTCTTCGCCCAGGCCTCGGCCCGGATTCGATTTTTACCTTCTTCCCAACATGACCACGCGGTTGGCATGATGGTTTCACGGTTTTGCGCGGCGCTTGGGGTTCTGGCGATCCTCGTCGCCGGCTCTGCTTTCACGGGGGCGCCCGCGGCGGCCCAGGGCGATGTGAACGGAGCGGCGAACCTGGGGCTGGCGGTGGCGCAGCACCGGGACAAGGCCATCATGGGCGACTGGTCCGCGCCCGAGTACGTGGGCGTGGAGGCCGTCCACGCGGCGCTGCTGCCGACGGGCAAGGTGATCTTCTGGTTCGGCAACTGGGACGTGCGCCTGTGGGACCCCGCCACCGGGTCGACGACCCAAACCGACTTCCCCTGGCCGGCCAACATCTTCTGCTCGGGCCATGTTTTGCTCGCCGACGGGCGCCTGCTCGTGATGGGCGGAACCGGGCCGAGCTACGATGGCTTCACCGGCATCCGCTCGTCCTTCTTCTTCGACCCCTGGACCGAGACATGGAGCCGCGGCCCCGACATGAACGTGGGGCGCTGGTATCCGACACCAGTCGCGATGCCCGATGGCACCGTTTTGGTGTTTTCAGGCCTTGACGAGGGCGGCGTCAGCACACCCGTGGTGGAGCGGTTCACGGGCGACGCCTGGGAGGTCGTCGAGGGAGCCGAGCGCCGGCAATCGCTTTACCCGCGACTGCACCTGATTCCCGACGGACGCCTGGCGCGAGCTGGCCACGAGGCGGCCACCGTTTTCCTGGAAGCCGACGCAGCCTCGTGGACAGCCGGCCCCAACGCGCCCCTGTGGCGCTGGCATGGCAGTTCTGTGCTGCTGCCCGGCATGGAGAAAATCCTCGCCACCGGCGGCCTCAACGGCGATTGGACGACGGCCTCGGCGATGGTCCTTGACCTGGGCGCCGACCCCGCCTGGGAGCACCGCGCGCCGATGTCGGTGCCTCGCCGCGACCACAACTTGGTCCTGCTGCCGGACGGCACCGTCCTGGCGACGGGCGGCGCCACGGGGCCGATGCGCAACGTGCAGGGACTCGGGCCGGAGACGCTGCACGACACGGCGGCCCAGGCTGGGGCCTGGATGTTCCGCTACCCGAACGCGTACCACGCTGAGGTGTACGACCCCGTCGAGGACCGGTGGACCCCGCTGGCGGCCGCCGACCGCATCCGCACCTACCACTCCACCGCGCTGCTGTTGCCCGACGCCCGCGTTTGGACCGCCGGCAGCGACCTCGAAACCATCCCGGGGCTGGTGGCCGAGTTCTCGCGCACGATCGAGCTGTTCAGTCCACCCTACCTTTTCCGCGGCGATGCGCCAACCATCGAGGCCGCGCCCGACCGCCTCGGCTATGGCGACACGTTCACGGTGACGTCCCCTGACGCCGCCGACGTGACGCGGGCAGCCCTCATCGGTCTCGGATCGGTCACGCACGCGTTCAACACGGGGCAACGCTACCTCGACCTCGACTTTAGCGCGACGGGCGCCGAAATCGTGGCCACGGCGCCACCCGATGCCCGCCACGCGCCGCCGGGCTGGTACATGCTCTTCCTCGTCGGAGCCGAGGGGGTGCCGTCAGAAGGCCGCATCATCCGGATGGGTTGAGCCGGGGCCTCCGCTTGCTCCACGTGGCCGCCCCTCAGCCCGTCCTGAAACCTTCATCAACCCCGGCGCGCTCAATGGAACCGGCCCCAGGCCCCTTTTTCGCGCCGCACCCCGGCGCTTTCGTTCTCTGGAGCACACCATCCATGGCCTCCGTCGAAGATTTAATCAAGCAGTTGCGTCGCAAGGTGGATGAAATTCTTCCGTCTTTTGTCGAGATCACCGAAATCGAGTTCGAGGCGCATCAGCTTGTCTTGTACACGCGCACGCCCGGAGCGTTTGCGAAGGACAACAACCTGATTCGCAACCTCGCCCGCGGCTTGCAAAAGCGCATCACGATCCGGCCCGACGCATCCGTGCTGGTCGAGCAGGATGACGCCGAGGCGCGCATCCGGGACATCGTGCCGGAGGAGGCCGCCATCAGCAACCTGTACTGGGACCCCAGTGTCGGCGAGGTGACCCTTGAGGTCGAGAAGCCCGGAATGGCCATCGGCCAGCAGGGCGCGACACTCAACCGCATCCGCGCCGAAATCGGCTGGACGCCGAAGGTCATCCGGACGCCACCCATCCCCAGCCGGACGGTGAAGGAGGTGCGGGAGTACGTGCGCAGCGTCGGCGATGACCGGCGCAAGTTCCTGCGCACGGTGGGCCGCCGCATGCACAGGAGTCGCAGCCCCGGCGAGCCGTGGGTCCGCATGACGGCGCTGGGCGCCTGGCGCGAGGTGGGTCGGTCGTGCTCGATGCTCCAGACGCAGGACTCCAAGATCCTCATCGATTGCGGCGTCAAGTTCGACGAGGGCGACCCGGCGACGCCCATGTTCTGGTTGCCCGAGGTTCAACCTTTCGAGAGCCTCGACGCCGTGGTGCTGACCCACGGCCATCTCGACCATTGTGGCCTGGTTCCGCTGCTGTACAAGTACGGCTACGACGGCCCGCTGTACATGACGACCCCCACGCGCGATCTCATGGCGCTGCTGACCATGGACTACATCAAGGTGGCCGAGGCGCAGGGCGTCAAGAAGCCGTACGACGCCGAGGACGTCCGCAAGGCCATCCGGCACACCATCACGCTCGACTGGGGGGAGACCACCGACATCGCCCCCGACCTACGGCTGACGTACCACAACGCGGGCCACATCATCGGGAGCAGCGTGGCGCACTTCCACGTCGGCGACGGCCAGTACAACGTGGCGTTCTCCGGCGACATCAAGTATGAGCGCAGTTGGCTCTTCAATCCCGCCAACAACAAGTTCCCCCGCCTGGACGCGCTCATTTGCGAGTCGACGTACGGCGGCCGGGAGGACTTCCAGCCCAGTCGCGAGCGGGCCAGCGAGCAGAGCCGCGATATCCTCCAGCAGACCGCGAAGAAGGGCGGCAAGACGGTGTTCCCGGTGTTCGCCGTCGGCCGCAGCCAGGAAGTGATGCTGGTCATCGAGGAGCTGATGCGCAAGGGCGAGATTCCCCGCCAGCCGGTTTACCTCGATGGCATGATCTGGGAGGCCACGGCCATCCACACGTGCTACCCGGAGTACCTCAACAACCAGCTCAAGCAGGCTATCTTCCAGCGCGGCGAGAACCCGCTCCTGTCCGATATCTTCGCGCGCGTTGACTCGTGGGCCATGCGCCAAAAGATCCTGGACGACCCGGACCCGTGCATCGTGCTCGCCACCAGCGGCATGCTCACCGGCGGGCCCGTGATGGAGTACCTGAAGCACTGGGCTGACGACAAGCGCAACACGCTGTGCTTCGTGGGCTTCAACGCCGAAGGCACGCTTGGCCGCCGGCTGCAGCGCGGCTGGCGCGAGGTGCCCTACCGGGAGGACGGCCAACACAAGTCCGTGCGCATGGAGATGGACATCGAAACCATCGACGGCTTCAGCGGCCACTGCGACCGCCGCCAGCTCATGAACTTCATCCAGAACATGGACCCGCGCCCGAAGCTCGTCCTCACGGGCCACGGCGAAGCCGGCAAGTGCATCGAACTCGCCCGCAGCGTGCAGCAGAAATTCAACATCGAGGCGCGGAGTCTTCAAAACGCCGAGACCGTAAGATTCTGTTAGGAATCTGAACGTCTGCGGCGCTCGTGGCCCATCAGGGCCGTCGAGTGCGCAGACGGTAGGGTTGTGCCGAGTGAAGCGAACCCAAAACGCAGCGTCTCCGGCCACGCCCTTGGGGCCCCCGCGCCAAGAAACTCATCGATGCCGTCGGCAGTCGTTTGGCTGCCTCGTCGATGCCCGCGGCCACTAAGTTTTATCTCCCGTATTTCATTTCTCGGGTTGTGAGCCCTACATTGCTCAGGACGCTCGCGATCGTCACGATCGCTTTCGTCGTCCTCGCGCCCAACAGCCTCGGCCAACTGCCGGACCCAAACCTCCCGGCAGCCGACATGGTGGCCCGTTACACTGGCGATGGCCAGCACGTCCATCGAGAACCTCTCGAAGCGCCTTGCGCCTCCGGGGCAGAGGAAGCGTCGGTCGAAATCCTGATCCTTGGCGAGGACGGGCCGGTGGAGTTCATGCTGCGCACGCCCTGCGGCACGCTGCTCTATCAGGACACCTTCGAGGCAGGCGATTGCGGCGAATTTGCTCCGGATGCGCCCGCGGGCACCCCCGTTCTTTCCTGCTTCAAGACGGACGGCTGTCTAGACAACTGCCTGAACTACGTGAGCCTGGTCGATCCGACCACTCCCTACGAAAACCCAGATCACATGCTGCTCTTGATCTGGCCCAATGGTGCAACCAGGTACTCTGACTTCCGCTCCATCTATGCCGGCGACGAGGACTATTATTACACAGCCCACCTGTTCAAGGGCGCAACCGAGCCGGCCTTGCCTTCCGCATAGGCGGACGAACGGACCCCCCTGCGCCAGCGACCGAACCGGCCGAGGCGCGTCCGCGCGCGGCTCCTCGCCGCACCCGTAATTTAAGGCGACGTGGCACATACGGCCCGCCGTGGTAGGAAGCAACCGGAGTACCATCGTGAGCCTCGTGGTCGCCGGCATTCTCCTGGCCAGCGGGCCGTTGGCCAATGCCGGCGGCGCCGGCCTCGGGGTGCTTGACGGGGATCTGGGCCACC
>JBFJYU010000250.1:0-5065 GCA_041622435.1 Thermoplasmatota archaeon
CCCCGAGGGCGACGCGAAGTGGCTCCTGCGGGAAGCCAAGATCACGCCCGAAGAGCGCGACGTTCTCGAGGAACTGGCGTAGGTGAAGCGGAAGGTGGAGCGGTTCTGGGGGATGTGAGCGCAGCAAACAGACCCCTGAAGCGCTCTGGACTGCTGGCGCCCCTGCGAGCCAGTACGAGGGAGCGGTTCTGGGGGATGTGAGCGCAGCAAACAGACCCCTGAAGCGCTCTGGACTGATGGCGCCCCTGCGCCAACACGGCTGAGCGCTTTGGGATCATGAGCCCCGTACTTCTTGGCATCGCGATCGCGCCGACTCCAGCCCAACCGCAAGATTGCGCCAGCGGGGTCGCTTTCACACCCGTTCAACCACGAGTCCTGGTACTTGGTCAAAGTCTCCGTCGAGGGTCACCAAGGGCACGTCGCGCCGCATGGCGTGCGCGGCGATGATGGTGTCAAAGTCGCTTCGGGGCTGGCCGGCCACCGCTAGTTCCCGGTGCAGGTTGCCGGCAAATTCCGCCAGTTCCGGCGTAAAGGGGTCGAGGTGGAGTGCCCGCAGAAGGCGGGCCACGCCTCGCATGGCGGCGGTGCTGCGGGCGCCCTTCCACAACTCCCAGGCCACCAGCGAAGTGGCCAGGATTCTGTCGCAGGATCGAGCAATCCCTTCACCCGGGCGTCGCCCCGCAGGTGCGCGATGAGCACCGATGTGTCGTACGCTCGCATGGCTACGCTTCCCAGTCCGGTCGCTGGAAGCTTCGGCGCACGGATGACCGCAGCTCTTCGGCCTCGGCGTCGCTCATGGACCGCGAGCCGAAACTGGCCTTGAGGTCGTCGGCCCGGGCGCTGGCCGCGAAGTGGCGCTTGACGACCGCGCTGAAGGAGTCGCTTCTCGTCACCTTGGCTCCGCGAAGCAATTCGTAGGCCTCGTCGTCAAGGCTCACCGTTTTCATGCATCTGTGCTATGAGCACATGAGCTATTGTACCCTTCTTCGCTTCCGATAGCCTAGTAGGCCCAGGAGGGGATGAGGGTCCCACTCCGGAGCTTCGCTAAAAAGAACCAAGCCGCACGACTTGGTGTCCGTCGTGGCGCGCCAAGCCTAATGAGCCTCTTCAGCCGTGTAATGCACCTGCGTGCCGGCGAAGCCGCCCCCGCCTGCAACCGCGTACGAGGCGTGCAGGCGACCATCGTGGCCGTAGGCGAGGCTGAGGTAATCGAGCAAATCACGATCGCTTGGGCAAGCGGCGCCACGGGGGCAAAAGCCGCCGATCTTCACCGGTTCCTCTTGCAGCTTGGCCGTCTGCCAGGAATCATCGTCGGAGGTCTGCCTGGCCAGGAACGCGAACCACTCGGCGTCTGCGGGGGCAGCCGCGGGGTCGCCCTTGTAGTCGCCGCCGTACCAACCCACCGCCACCGTGCCATCGCCGCGCGCGGCCACCCACGGAAGCGCGTGGAAACCAGGGCCCGAGAGATCCGTGGGCGCGCTCCAGGATTCGCCGCCGTCGCTGCTTGCGGCGAGCCACACGCGGCTTCCCTGGTTGCCATCGTCGGCCGACCAAGCCACGTACATGTTCCCGGCCTCGTCGGCAGCCCCCGCCACCGGCCAGACGCCGTCGAAACGCGTCTCCACACGCGCGACCTCGTGCTCCGTCCAGGTGGCGCCGGCGTCGCGGCTGACCGCCACGCGCACCGCGCCCGGATCGTCCAGGTACTCCGACGTATCCACATCGCCAACGGGAACCACAAACGCGCCATCGGGCATCAGAAACGGATGGCCATGCAGCGGCGAGCCACCGTCGTTGGGAAACACAGCCACGGAATCGCTCCACGTCGCACCATGATCGACGCTGCGCACCGCGCGCACCTCAATGCCTCCGCCCAATCGGCTGGGGTCCGGCACCAAGTCGCCGAATTGAAGATACGTCAGAAGCACCTGGCCATCAGGGCCCGCCGTGATCCACTGCCGGTCGATGGCGTGCCCCTCCTCAACCGGGATCGTCACCGGGGCACTCTCCCACGTGTCGCCGCCGTCCGGGCTCCGCTCGACCAAGTAGTTCCCAGGGCCCACGAGACCCGCGATCCACCAGTCGGTGTAATACGTCCAACCGTCCGCGCTGGTAGCCACATCGGCGTCGCAGGAGCAGAAAGCCCCCGCGCCAGAGTTCGGCGTCGCAAACCCTTCCACTTCGTTCGGTTCGCGCAGAATCTCCCAGGTGGCCCCATCGTCCTGCGAACGCCACAACCACGCCGCCCCCTCGAAAACGTTGGGGCGTTCAACCGATCCCACCGGAGCCGTGACAAAAATAGTCCCATCAGCAAGCACCGCCATATTGGGCTCCGCAGAACCCTCATCCTGCTCCATGCCCACCGGCGAGCGGAGAGAGGGGAGGGTCAGCGGGTCGGCCGTCGCCGTGGTCGTGCCTTGATCGGTGCAGCCGGAAAGGAGCGTTAGCATCAGCAAAACGGCGGCGAAATGGGTCCGCATGAGGCGTTGACCGGGGTGATGGGGCATAAGGGCTGTGTGTGCGGGGTTGGGGCCCACGCGGACGCCGTTGGGATCGACCGACAGGCGGGCGGGCTTTCGCGTGTTGATCTGCCTCTCCGGATGCTGCAATAAATTTGGCGGCGAGTTCGTGGGTGTGACGGGACGACCCGGGAGCGGGGTTTGAGGGTCGATGTGGGCTAGGAGCTAACCCGTCGCTCGCGAAGCAAGTGGGCGAGCGGAACGAACGACCGGGTTGAGTGAGTTGCTAGGTGGACGTAGCCGCTGCCACGGGTTTCGCCATGAATACACGGGTCTCGTCCCGACCGGTTTCCTTCCAACCAAGGTGCCTGTAAGCCGCCACATTCTCCGTGAACAAAACATGCGTAGCCAGCCACAACTTCATGTATCCCCGGCGCCCGGCTTCCGCTTCAGCAAATTCGAGAAGTCGCCGGCCCAACCCGCCGCCCTGCGCCGACGGGTCCAGGAACACGTTGGAAATTGATGCCTCTTCACCGAAATCCATCGTGAGTCCGCCGATAATCTCGCCGTCCCGCTCCAACACCCAAGTCGGCCACTGCGAGATTTCCACACCGTAGTCCGCCTCAAGCGGAGGCAGGGGCGCTCCATTCAGCCGGGCAACAAACGGTGAGTACGCTCGAATCGCACATTGGTGCAGAGCGTCGGCGTCCACCGGCTTAGCTCGCCGTATCACAGGTGCCGGATACGCGCGGCCAACTTGAGGCCACCTAACGGTTGAGCTAAGCCGCTCGGCGCCGCAGGCGTCGGGGTCAGTGATTTGTTATCCAGCCAATTTTTGATCAGCTAGTTGGCTTCCAGCGGGGACTCGAATCAAGTTGGTCAACGGCGGCTTTTCCTGCAAACATCCGCATGTAGCCGCAGCCGCCACAGACAACCACGCGCATCTTTGGGTTGTTGAAGATGAACCCGCCCAAGCCGTGCAGCAGCATTGGTCCGTATCCGCCGTTGGCCGCGGTTTCGGTTTGGTATTGATTGTTGCCGCCACAGTTCGGGCATTTCCCCACGTCGGTCATAATGGGGCATGGCCTAAGTTTTGTTTCAAGCCTATTGCTGGATAACGGCCTCGAACCAACCCGATGCGCGCCGGAGCGCGCGGAGGCGCGTGGTCGGGTCGAGTGATTTGTTAGCAGGCGGGCCTTTGGCCTGCCATGAGCCGCGTGCCCTTTGCATCGGGGTCGATGCATCTAGTCGAAAAACCTAGCGGGCATACGGTTGGAAAAGCGCGGTTGGCACCAGGCGAAACGATTGGCTTGGGGGGATTCCGACGCAAGCTGTGGGGGGCACAAGTACGATGGACTGGAACTGGTATTGCGCCGCCTTAGCGCAAAGTGCGGCCGCGAACGGATAATCACCCCTTTCGGGTGGTTATGCCGACACGGCGTAAGCTTGGTCTGCGATCCTTGAACCCCTACCCCACAACTCCCATCCCGTATTCCCAAACAGCGTAGTCGCCGTATTCGGCTCCGTAGATACAGGTCTCCTCCGCTGGCATCCCGTCACAAGCCTCAGGCGCCGTCCCCGGCCCAACTTCGCTCGGAACGGGAGGGGTACCGGGCGGTTCAGGCAGGGTCTCACAGACGCTCTCGCTAAACGCACTGCGGCAGTCAACCGCTGGCGGACTCAATAATCCCACATCGATCTCCTCACAGGCTTGGTCGGTGGCTGCGTCGTCGTCGGTGGCGGTGAGGCAGACGGTGTAGGTGCCTGCTTCGGCGTAGTCGTGTTCGGGGTTTTGTTCGGTGCTGGTGGCGCCGTCGCCGAAGTCCCAGGCCCAGCCGGTGATTTGGCCGTCGTCGTCGGTCGACTGGTCGGTGAAGATCATGCGGTTCGGGTCGGTGGGGCCTGCGTTGCCGGCGGTGAAGGCGGCTGTGGGGCCGACGTTGGCGACCGCGATTACTTTGGATTTGGACGCGCTGAGGCCCAAGTCGTCGCCGACGGTGAGGGTGATGGTGTACTCGCCGTCGTCGGCGTACTGGTGGCGGGGGTTTCGTTCCGTGCTGGTGGCGCCGTCGCCGAAGTCCCAGTTCCAGTCGGTGAGGTTGCCGTCGCGGCCCTCGCTCAGGTCGGTGAACTCGATGGTGTCCAGGTCGGTGGGATTGGGTGGGTCCCATTCGAAGTCGACGAGCGGCCCGGCAGGTCCGAGTCCGAAGGCGCCCACCAGAGCGTCGCGTTGGGTGCCGTCGTATGTGATGCCGGCGTAGGCGAAGCCGTCGTCCCCGACGGGCACCGTGTCGTACAGGTAGAATTCTTCGCCGTCGTGCTGCATCTCCCATTCCACGGAGCCGTCCGCCCCGAGCTTGGCTGCCATGAGGTCGCGGTCGTTGGTTCCCACGTCCTTGACTGCCGCGAAGATGAGTCCGCCGTCGTCGGCGATGCCGCCGTAGGGCGCCTGCCATTCAGGGAAGTCGGTGACCCATTCCCGCGTCGCCGAGCTGGTGAGGTGCAGGACTTGCGCCTTGGGTGTGCTGGTGCCGACCTTCGACGCGATGTACACGCCGTCGTCGGCGGGGAAGATTAGCGCGCTGCTCATGTGGGCGCCGGGGTCG
>JBFJYU010000251.1:0-5028 GCA_041622435.1 Thermoplasmatota archaeon
TGGCGGCACGAAGCCCTCGACGGCATGGCGTACCACGTCTGGGTGCCGGCGGGCCTCGCAGCGCCGAGCGCACTGGTCGTTTTCCTCCATGGGCTCGATGAAAACGCCGCCGTCGCGGCCGCCTACACCGGGATCCTTGAGGTGGCCAACGAAACCGGCTTCGTCGTCGTCTTGCCCGAAAAGGCGCCTAAGGTGCCGGGCACTCGGGGCGGCATTTGGCGGGAGGACGAAGGAGCCACCAGGCGCGGCGAGGGCGACGCAGGCGCGATTGCCCGGATCGTTGCTACCGTGCAAGCGCAGATTCCCATCCTTGACCACGAACGGACGTACGTGGCCGGTTTCTCCGGCGGCGGCTTCATGGCCAGCGTCATGGGCGCCCTGTACCCGGACGTGTTCAGCGGCATCGCCATCGGAAGCGCCGGCCCCTACCGTTCCGGTGATTCGCCGCTGGGCAACGGCGCCGCGCCGCTACTAGTCGAGGCGCGTGCCCCACCCGACCCCCACGAGGCGGGTCGGGAAGCCTACGTGGCCATGGGCGAGCACGCCCGCCGCCTGCCCGTTTTCGTCGTCCACGGCACCGACGACCCTTTCTTCGGACCCGAGGCCGGCGCGCGCGCAGCATACCAGTGGGCCGTCACCAACGACTTGGCCGACGACGGAGAGGAGAATGACTCCGTGCCCCGCACACCTCAGGTGTCGGAAGCGACAGAGCCGGGCGGACACAACTACAAAATCGCGTGCTACAAGGGCAACGCCGGCCACGTCATCCAGTACTGGCTCGTGGAAGGCATGCAGCACGCATGGCCCGGCCGCGACGCCGAATTCGGCGACCCCAACGGGCCCGACGCGACGCGTACCATGATGGCCTTCCTAGACCAGGACGCAACGTGCGGCGAGGCGTGAAGCTGGTGCCGGCCGCGACGGCCGGGGCGCCGGGGTTGCATGGTCCACGCAGCCACATTCGCCGGATAGCGCCGGTCATGGGAGTGAACCCTACGCGGTGGACCACACGAGGGTGCCAAAACCTGCGACGCAAGGTGGCCGCCCACGCCCAGCCAGCCGTGAATGAAGGAGCCTGCGGGTACGCTTCAAAGACGGGTATTTGACCTGGCGAGTCGCGGCGCATCGATTGCAGGCGCGTGCAAGTTATGGTCGATGCCGGGCAACCAAAGCGATCATTCCCAGGAGCAAGAACGCGAATGACAATCCCGGCGCCTGCTTGGCCGATTCCGACTCTGCAACCGCGCTCCCCGCCGTGGAATCGGCCGACTTAGCCTCGGAATTGGAATTGGATTCTGTCGCATTGCCGTTTGGCGGGTTGCCGCCCTCAGCGGGTGTGCTGGGCGTACTTGATTGCTCTGGTGTGACATACTGGTAAGTGGCGGATGCCGCTTGATCCAGGTCCCAGTCAACGGTATAGACGGGCCACGCCGGGTAGACAAACTGCGTGGTGGCTTCAAGGGCTCCTATTTTGTCGCCGTAAGTGACAGGCCCCAGGTGCTTCCACGGGATCGTAACGGTAACCGTGCTATTGTTGAGGTCGTGGAACCCGGGCAGGGGGTCAATGATGTGTCGATCTTCCCCGGCGCAACCATCCGTGTCGTCGCCGTCAAGGCAGGGTCCCTCGCCCCAATACGACCACGATTGGCTGCTGCCTGCCTGGTAGTCACCCCGAAGGTGCCATTCTCCATTGCGTCCGCCGGGGCCCGACTTATCGGCATGTTCCAGCCTGAACGTGGCGACGAAGGTCGCAGAGGATTCAACCTGTCCAGATTCCGCGACGAGTCCGGCCAAATCTTCGACTTGGATGGTGGCGTGAAGGCCATCGGAATCGTCGGTGAACCAAACTGTAACCCACCTTGCCGCCCCAATCCCGGTTGGCTCACCACATGGCGCTTTCCAGAATGAGCCCTGTTTTGTGCTTCCTCGCCGAGGCTGCGTAGGATTCGAAGTACCTCCCAAAGCGGCGCGGCCGCCGTCCGACGACAGCAGGGGGGATGCGGCAAAATGAGGCAGCTTCAGACCCTCATGGAAAATCAGGGTGGTTTCAAGACCGCCATCCGTGAGAAAACAATCTGCCGCCAAGCCGGGGCGAACTGTCAGCTTCAGTTGGCACGTCCCATTGCCTGCGTAACCGGATGTGTCTCTTGAGCCTTCGTTCTTACCCACTCGATCAAGCTCAGTCACGGCCAGATGCCGGGGGCCCGGTCGGCCCGGTCGGCCCGGTCGCGCCTCCTTCAACGAACGCGGCCCTGGCGCTCTAGCCGTCTTTCCAGCGCTTCAGTTTTGGAATCTGGCGCGTCACCAGCCACGCCACAGCGCCGTTCATCCCATCCTTCTTCATTTCCTGAATGCAGTAGTTTTGGAATTTCTTGGCCGTGTCAATTTCAGGCGGGCTCAAAAATTCGCCATTCTCATAACACATGGAGCAGTAGGTTTGACTGATCGAGCCATCGGCATTCGAGCCGCCGCCCTTCACATCCTTCTTCAACGGATACCCGCAACTCTGGCATTGCTGATTCATCCGTCACACTCCGGCGCCGTCGAGCACCACTTGGAATCGGCCCTCCGCCTCCTATAACCTTGCGGTGCGGTCGAATACACCGACCGCACCCGGCAGGCGTGCACGGGGTCGCCCCCTTTCTGGTGGCGGCTACCCAGGCCGGCGCCATCCCCTTTTTCTCTGCAAAACCGCGCTCTACCGGCAGGTTGTGCAGACCGCCAACGGCAGCCGGCCGACAAGGACAAGCGGCCTTCAGGATTCTCTCAAATCGACCCGTGCTGTCATTCGGGGACAGCCGCGAGTTGACCCGCGCTCGGCACCGTCACTTGCTTGGCAGCCGGGGGAATCAGTTGCCTCGGATTGCCAAGGCGATTCGGAGGGGCCGACGACGCACCCGTGAGCGCCGGGAAGGCCTCCCGGACCATCGCCACCAGGCTGTTCGGATCATGCCACAACGCATCGGTGGCCGGGATGCCAAATTGGGCGCGATACCCCGCGGCGGCGCTGATGACGCCCGCCGGATCCATGTCCTCATGATTGATGGTGATTCCAATGACTCGGGTGTTGCCGAAGCGCTCGATCAAATCGATTTCCGCCGCCGCGGACGGCATGGGGACCTCGGGGTAGTCGCTGAGCATCTTGCGCGCCGGGGCGTGTTGTAGCACGACGCCGTCGGGGCATGTCGCGCGCAACACGATGGTGCTGCTGAGGTAAGCCGGATGGCTCAGGGCGCCTTGTCCCTCGACCACGATCACCTCAGGGTGCTCCTGCTCGTAGGCCTCCACGATCTTGCCTTCGAGCTCCCCTACCGCGAACTGCGACGGAATCGCATCCAGGGCTACGCCGTAGCGCGCGCCCTGCATGATTCCGGTCTGGCCGGTGCCAACCATGACCGCACGTATGCCGGCGTCCTTGAGCGCCTTGGTCAGGATTGTCGCGGTCGTCCTTTTGCCGATGGCACCGTCCGTGCCTAGTACAGCGATCCGGATGCAATTCACGCGTGCGATGGCACCGTCGAACATTCGCAGCTCCTTGGTTGGGCGCGGGCGGCGCACGTCTTCCAATCGCACACCCGCCGCGCTAGCGGCCGCCACGATCTCCGGGTCGTCAGCCATGAACTCGTGCAAACCCGAAACGACGTGGAGGCCCGCTCCGACGGCGGCCAGCACGACGGCTCGATCGGCGGCAGACATCAGGCCCGACAGCGGCGCCAAACCGAAGATCAGAACTTGTGGCCTGCCCGCGAGCGCCAGCGACGCCTCCAAGTTTGCAACGATCGGGATTCCCGCGACGGCGTCGCCGAGGGCTGTTCCAGCGTCCTGGCCCGCCATACTGCTGTCGATGACCGACTGGATGCTGTAGCGTTCACTGGAGCGCACCAAGCCGTTGGCGGTCTTGCCGTCGATACGGTTGAACTGCCCCTCGCAGTAAACGACGGCAGACGGGCGTTGGGCGGGCTTGGTTCGGCGTGGGCTTGAAATCGTCATGGAGTCGGTCCGGGAAGCGTCGGCCGACCAGGTTCAGGGTCGAGGAGAGCCTCTGGCTTCCTTGACACGCTCGACTAGTTAAGGTAGGGGGCGCCGCGCGTGTCCAACGAGAGATCGGTCGCGGCCAGCCTGAGGGTGATCAGGTGCCCCGCCTGGGCGCCGCCGCCCTCCGCGCGGCCCTCTCATGCCCGGCCGAATCGGTCGAGCCGTCGTTAAGCCTGCCATCATGCTTACTGCTCGGCCGGAGCCAAGGCAAAATACGCCCCGACAGGATCTCGCACGATGGCGTACGTGTGTTCGTCGCCGGCTCCTGCCGTTGACTTGACGATCGTGCCGCCTTCGGCCTCGACGCGCCGGAGGCTCTGGGCGAAGTCGCCCACGGGGAGGTACAGCAACCAGACGGGAGGTAGTCCGGAATTGCCGCCGCGCGCATGGCAGATACCCGCCACGGGGCCACCGCCGTCGCCACACATGCTGTAATCCGCGTAGGCCTCATCCCCATCGGCCATTTCCACATCCTCTACGGTCCACCCGATGACGCGGCGGTAAAAGTCTCGGAGCGCCGGCGCGTCCTCCACAGTCAAATCGGCCCACCGAATGTGCCCGACGCCAGGAACCGCCCCCTGCCCGGCGTTCGCCGGCGGCAACGCATCCTCGGCAACAATCGGAATGATTCCGAATGCCGCCCCGTTTGGATCGCTCAGCACGGCCCACTGGCTGATGCCGTCGTCGCCTTTGGCATGCATCAGTTCAGCGCCCCCGAGCTCCAGTGCCCGAGCCACGCTGGCGGCGACGTCGGCGACTTGGATGTGCATCATCCATTGCAGGGGAAGATGCTCGTATTCGGGGCCCCGCGCGCCCAGCCCAATGATGGGAATTCCCTGCGCATTCATCAGGTCCTCGCGCCAAAGCGGCTGCTCACCGGTTGTAAGGACGCGAGAATAGAACCGCAATTCGCCTTCAAGGTCAGGCACGGCAATGTCGGCGCTCAGGATGGCCCCGACGCCGGTGCGAAAAGGGGAGTTCACGGGCCGTCAA
>JBFJYU010000252.1:0-4998 GCA_041622435.1 Thermoplasmatota archaeon
AAGCGCAGCGCGCGACGACGTGGCCGCGCGCAGGTTTGCCCAAGACGCGAAGCGTCGAGGGGGACCGCGAGCGACTCGAAGAGGAGCTTGCGGTCAGATCTGGGCGGGGCCACTTCTTCTCTTCGTTCAGAACTGGCCCCACCCAGATTCCACCTCCCTGGAAGGCCCTGCGGGCATCCCGGTCTGATCGCTCTCTGGCAAAGGCCTCCGTCGTCGGCCGGGGCTCCGGCCACCACCCCGCTAAAAGCTCGGTCGGGCGTCCCGTCACCCATGCCCCGCGAATCCAAGTCGTCCAAGCGCCGCCGCGCGGCCGCGATCGTGGCTGAGTTGGAGGCGGCGTACCCGGACTCAACGTGTGCCTTGGCGCACGCGTCGCCGTTCCAGTTGTTGGTGGCGACGGTGTTGTCGGCCCAGACGACGGATTTGGCGGTGAATGCGGCAACGCCTGAGTTGTTTCGCCGTTTCCCGACGCCGGAAGCTCTGGCGGCGGCTCCCGAGGGCTCGGTCGAGGAGATCATCAACGGCATCGGGTTGTGGCGTGGAAAGGCACGAAACCTGCGCGGCCTGGCGGCCGTTCTCGTGGAGGATTTCGGTGGCGATCTGCCCCGGACGGTGGCGGAGTTGACTCGCTTGCCGGGCGTGGGGCGCAAGACAGCGACGGCGGTTCTGGGTACGGCCTTCGACCTGCCGGCCGGCATCACGGTGGACACCCACATGCTGCGCATCAACCGCCTGCTGCGCCTTTCCACGCAGACGGACGCGGACAAGATGGCGCACGAGCTCGAAGAAATTATTGAGCCCGAGCACTGGAACCATTACACACACGTCATCATCGATCACGGGCGCCTCGTGTGCGTGGCCCGGCGGCCTCGGTGCGGCGTGTGCCCGCTGGCAGCGTTGTGCCCGAGCGCCGCCGACCCGGCGGTCGGCTACAAGCCTGCCAACGACGAACGGGAGCCGGCGAGCGCGAAGGGGTTGAGTTGGCTGAGGTTGCGGGCGAGTTAGCCTAAGGTGGTCCGCAGTGAGGCCCGCCGAACGGGCCGATGCACTCGTACAGCAGGTCGCGGATCGTGTCCATGTACCGGGACGGGTCCTCCGCCGAGGCGGAGGCGGTGGCCGCCAGGAGGGCCGTCAGGGCCAACGCGACCAGCAGCAACAAGCGAGGGGGTTGCATGCCGTCCGAATGGGGTGCCGGCCGTTTAGGCGTGGCGCCAGGGCGCGGGCTCGCGCCGGGACCGGCCCGTCAGGTTCCGCTCGTTGCCGGCCCACGCGTTGCGGCGGCGTCGCCGGCGCCGCACGTGTCCCCCTGCGTTGGTCCAGGTCTACTTGAACCGGTACCGTAGCAGGACGACCGCCCCGCCGAAGGCATTCTTGAGGATTCCACCTTCTTCGCTGGCCGGACTCACGATGTGCATCATGCTGCCGCTGCTCTCAGCGAAGTCCGCGAATTCCTCGACTAGGTCGATCTCCTCGTACTCCAGGTTGTTGATGCCACCCCATTCGGAGGCCACCCTATCGACGGCCTCGTCCACCTTGTGCCGATCCACGGTACGGTGGGCCACCTCCCCGGTCTTGCGGTGGGTGAAGGTGATGCGGGTCTTCTTCAGATCCTCGGAGATCAGCAGGACCTCTACGGCGCCCATCTCAAGCGCCTCGCGCACCTCGTTTTCACCGTACGTCGCCAGCCCGCCATCGGGTTTGCCGGTTTCCCTGAGGAAACGTTGCATCAGGTGCTTGTCCTCGACGAGCCGAATGCCGGAGATGGCCGTGCTCGCGGCCTCAACCAGCTCCTTGAGGCCTTGGTCGTCGTCGGTGTAGCCGGTGTCGAAGTACGTCGGATGGAGCTTCTTCATCAGCTCGTGGTGCAGGTAATTCTGCTCGGCGAAGTAGTTCTTCGTGGAGCCGGGGCCGCCCAGCAGGACGGCCTTGAGGCGCGGCTCGGACAGGAAAATCTCGCTGGCCTTCTCGCCCTCGTGCTTGAACCACGCGTCCGCAGCCTCTTCCGTCAGCCGCTCGAAGCGCCGCTGCGACTGGCCGCCGCGCCCGTGCTTGGATGGCACCTGGCTCTGCTTGTTGTGCATCGACACGATGGCCTGGCCCTTCAGCAGGCCGATGCTGCACTCCTTGCGGTCGATGATCATCAGGCCGTAGATGTCATCCGTGTCGAGCATTCCCAGCAGGGGGTCGACGTTGAAGCTGGAGTCGCAGCGGTACTGGTAGGTCCCGACCGGCTGGGGAGGCTCGATGACGTGGGCGACCGACTTGAACTTCTGGCCCCCGATGGGGACGTTGCCGACGAAGACGGCGAGGCCGTTCTCGGGCACGTTCTTGTACGTCTTGAGGCGCGCAAGGATGCTGGTGAGCGCTTGGCCGACGGCGTCGCGGGTCTGCTTGCTCTTGATGTTGGAGCTTTGGCCCAACTCGTCGCGCAGCATGCCGTTGACGTCACCCAATTGCCGGGTGGGCGGGATGTAGAGCGTCACGAGTTCGGTGCCCATGCCGCGGTAGGACTGCAGGTCCTCCAGCGTTCGCTTAAACACGTACTTCTGGCGATCCGTCCACTCGGAGACGCTCACGGGCTTCGCCCATGAAAAGCCCCTATATGAACCCGGAGAAGCGCGGGGCCTTGGGGCGCCGCCTTGTGGCACCGTGTCGGCCCCCGGCCAGGCAGCGACTCGGCCACGGTCGGGTCGCCTCCTCCGGCCAGGGCGCTCGGCCGCTGCCGGGCCGCCAGCCGCCAGCCGCCAGGCCGCCGGCCAGATCGGTCGCCGTTCGTCGCAGGCCTCAAAGGGGGCACCCTCCTCGCGGCGCCCATGGACCCGGTCGTGGTGGGCTTTGGCGGCAGCGTCGTGGCACCCGCCGAACTGGACAAGGATTTTCTTCGCAACCTCGCCCGCGTGATCCGCTCGTGGGCGCAGGAGCGCCAGGTTTTCGTCGTGGTCGGCGGCGGCCAGGCGGCCAGGCGCTACATCGGCGCGGCCCGGGAACTGGGCGTTGCCGAGGGAGAACTGGACCGGATCGGCATCATGGCGACGCGGCTGAACGCCCAGATGGTCGACAGCCTGATCAACGAGCCGACGGGCGGCGCGGCGCCAGCCATTCCAATCACCACGGCGCAGGCCGCCGAGGCCGCGCAGCGCGCGGGCGCGGGCCAGGTCATCGTCATGGGTGGGACCGAACCGGGCCACAGCACCGATTACGTCGCCGCGGAGCTGGCGATCCGGGTGGGGGCGCGGCGCCTGGTCATTGCCACCAACGTTGACGGCGTTTACACGGCTGACCCCCGCAGCGACCCGGCCGCCGAGCGCCGCACGCAACTTTCCTTCGATGAACTGCTGCGTATCATCCAGGTCGACTCATGGACTCAGGCCGGGGCGCCCGGCGTCATCGACGCCCCCGCCTCCCGACTGATCGCCGCGCGCGGCCTCGCGACGTGCGTGGTCCATGGCCACGACCTCGACAACGTGGACCTCGCTGTTCGCGGTGAAGCTTTCAACGGCACCCTCGTCAGCGGCCCCAAGGTGCAAGCATGAGCCAGGTCGTCCAACACGCCCACTGCGAGATGTGCGGCCGCGTCGTTTCCGTCGGCGACCGCGTGTGCAGCCCCGAGTGCCAGACCAAGCTGGACGAGGCGGTGGCGTACAAGAAGCGCCAGGCGATCAAGTTCATCGTCGTCATCGTGGCCCTGCTGGTCTTGTTCCAGTTGATCCGCCTGGGCGTCATCTGAGGTCGCCATCGACCGGCTCCGGGCGCGGGGCCCCCAACCCTGGCGCGACAAGGCAACGCCACCCAAAGACCCAAGTGCGGCAAGCGGGCTCGTACGGCATGAACGGCCTCTGGGTCACGGCGCTCGCCTTGCTACTGGTGCCCGGCGCGGCAGCCGAGTTGAGGATCGCTGAGGTTGTCGGGCCTGACAAGCCGTTGGTCCCCGACCTGGAAAACGCCGCGATCACCCTGACCATCCAGCTGGATTGCCAGGACGCGCTACCCCGGTTGTCGCCGGGAGCCAATTCGATTCGCATCGACCTCAACGCCACCGCACCCGCGGGGGTCCTGGTGTCGGGCTCCGCCGCCGTGGAGTTGCCCGTGGACCCGGCGAAATGCCTCCCGCCGGTGCCCCTGGAGACCACGGCTGAGTTCTGGGTCAGCGTTACACAGGACCTTCCGGGCCTGACACCGGTCGAGATCACGTTCGTGGCATCGCTGCCTCCGTACGAACTCGACGAGGAGCCCCCAACACACGAGGCGTCGGTGCAGGTTGAGGCGGCGCCGTTCGTCCTGCTGGATGCGCAGACGATGGAATCCCTCGTCCTCATGGAAGGCGACGCGGCAACCATCACGATGCAACTCATCAACCGTGGCAACACGCCCCTTGAGGTGGCCGCGGTGGCCAATGCGACGGCCGGCGCGGTTATCATCGACGGATCCGCCGCGCTCGACCCTGGCGCCGATCCCGTGACGCTCACCATGCGTTTTGTTCCCCCCAACGGGCCGTGGGTCGAGGCTGTCGTGACCGCTACGTTCACGCCCCGCGAGCCGACGACGGGCCAGGTGGGCACGCCGGCGTTGGTCAAGGTGCTCGTTCGGGACCGGGAGACGGCCGAGCAGTCGACGCCGGCTCCAGGCGTGCCGGCTGCCCTGCTCTTGGGCCTCGCCTTGGCTGCCTCGGCGCGGCGCAGGCGGGGCTGAGCGGGCAAGCGCGGTCGCCCGTTGCCTGCCCCAGGGGGGCGTCGATGCGCAGGTGTTCAGCCGGTTCATGCGTCTTGAGTCGGCGTGTTGCCGGGGCGCGGCGCCGCTCGACTGGAACGGCATGGTCGCGGCAAGGATTGCTGAATCTGGATCAAATGGCTCCATCACAACCCGCTTTTATGGCGCGACCCCGATCGTAGGGCATGGTCCGACTCGCCGGAGCCCTCGTGGCCTTCGCATTGCTCGCCTCGCTTGGCCACGCCGCCGCCGACGTGCGCATCACCTCGATGACCCTGTCGCCGGACGGAC
>JBFJYU010000253.1:0-4972 GCA_041622435.1 Thermoplasmatota archaeon
CCAGCGGGCTCTCGGGCGCCTTGGGCGTACCGGGAAGCTCGGGGACGCCAGGGGCCTCGATGGACGGCTCCGGCACGGTGGGAATCGAAGGCGCCGCGGTCGCGGACGGCTGCTGGGGAACCGACGGCGCGGAGGGAACACCAGGCGCCGATGGGACACCCGGAACACCGGGCACGCCCGGCGCGGAGGGAGCCAGCGGCGCCGAGGGAACACCCGGGGCGCTCGGCGTTTCGGGAGCGCTGGGCAAGCCCGGCGGCGACGGAGCGGAAGGAACGCCCGGAGCACTCGGAGTGGACGGTGCATCAGGAGCGCTCGGCGCCGAGGGAGCCAACGGCGCCGACGGGGCGCCGGGAGCGGTGGGCACGGAGGGCGCCGACGGCAAACCGGGCGGCGTCGGCGCATCGGGCGCTGCGGGGGCCAGCGGGGCCGACGGCGCGCCGGGCGCCTGGGGTGCTGCAGGGACATCAGGGGAAGCGGACGACGTGGCGGGGATGCTGGGCGCGCTGGGAGTGGACGGCGAGCCGGGCACACTGGGAGTCTGCGGAGCCTCGGGGGCCTGGGGAACCGCCGGCTGGACCGGGGCCGGGTTCGCCAGCACGATCTGCGGCGCGACCGGCTGTAGCGGCGCGAACGGGGTCTGCGGCACCGGCGGCGGCGCCACATCGAAGGCCGGCGGCGGCGCGATCTCCGGAATGTCAATGTCGTGAGTGGGAATGCCCACCTCTTCCACCGGCGTCGCGGCCTGGGCGACGAAGTCCTCCGGCATGACGGCCGTTTCGTTCAGGTTGCCCCAGTGGCGAACGGGTTCCTGCGCGAACTCCTGCCGGATGGCGTTGTCCTGCTCCGACAGTTCATCGTTCTCGACCGGCGCCGGCGGCTCGGCGTCCTCCGGCGACATGCCCTGCGAGGCGACCTCCTGGATGTGGTCGATGAACTTGGTTCGATCGAAGATCAGCCCGTACAGGAAATTCGTGTAGACGCCGTCGACGCGCTCCTGGGTGACGGGGTTGCCGTTCGCGTCAATACCCGGATTCTCGGGCGTCGAAATGCCAAGGGCCGGCCCCGCGTTGATCGGGTCCAGCTTGACGGCATACTGGGGGTCGTTCTTCATCGCCGCGAGAATGTCCTCCACCAGAGACATGCGCAACGCCGGCTCATAATCCGGGTACGTGCCGGGAGTGTCCGCGTACGACTCGGTCTTGTGGACAAAGACATCCATGTAGAAATCGACGAAGTCCTGGCGCTCCTGCGGAGTCAGCGACGTGACGGTGTACTGGGGTCCGGGGTCCTGCTGCGCCGCAGCCAAATCGACCGGGGCCAGAAACGGGACGGGCGAGACCATTACGAGAACGGCCAGCAGGGCAAGCATGCGCACACCGGGTAGGCGTGCCGAATTTCCAGCAACCAAGGTATCCACTCCAAACAACCAACGGTTTGCCCGGACTCACCACGTATCCGGGTTAACCAAACCGATATTTGTCGAACCGCCTCGACAATACTTGGGCCATATAAGATGTTTAGTTGGGCGAAGGTGGAAAGGGGAGCGCCATCCGGCCGAAAAAAGCCAGGCCCCCGGCGGCGCAAACAGCCGGTTTGCGGATCGCAGGAAGCTTTTGTGCCCCAGCGCGCAAAACCATGGCTCCTTTCCTGGGGCGGGACCCGGCGAAGCAAGACCCCGGCCGCCAAAACGGCGCCGCGCAACCAGAAAAGGGAAACTCGCCAAAAGGCGGACCCACAGGCGCGGGTCCCAAAAAAGGTAGCAAAAAAGGAATGAAGAAAAGAAAAAAGGAAAGAGGTCGCCCAGAGGGCGCTACTGGATCAGTGGCGGTGTTCCGTCGTCCACGTGTCCACACGCAACGAGAAGTACTTCACGAAGCCGTAAGCCACGATGAATTCGCTCGGGTACAGCCGACCCAATTCGACGCACACCGCAGTCGGATTCTTCCAATCCACGCCCGCACAGAGCAGCGTTCTCGGATTGATGAACACGTGATGCGTGCCGTAGGCGACATCGAGGCCCCTGAACGGAACCGTGGGCGGCGCCGCAATGGGCAGGTCGAAGCCCCAGTTGCCCGGGTACTTGCCGCGGATGCCCATCTTGTAGTGCCGGTCGCACCAGTACAGCTTCCAACCCTTGCTACAGGGCCATCCAAGGTAGAAGTACTGGATCGTACAGCATTCCCAATCGAGCACCTCGAACGAGATGAAGCCCGGATCGAGAATCAGGCTGATCGTGGGCAAATTAATGCACACGCATAACACCCGTTCGCCGACCACATACAGTTCAAGGCCCGCACCCGCAGAGAAGCCGGCGCCGGCACGGAAGTGGAACACCAATCTGCCATCAATTTCGACGATGCTCTCCAGGCTGGGGTCAATCTTGACCCGGCCCAGGTCGTCCAGCAGCAGCGACAGTGTTTCGATGCCGAACCACCAGTCGTAATGCCAGAAGTACTTCAACTCGGCAAAGTCGAGGCAGATGACACACTTGCTGGGCTGGCTCTTCCCGTCGTGGAACTTCAACTGGAAGTCACCGAAGAAGCGGCCCAAGCGTTCGCCGTACGTGGGGCTCGGATCGACGATGAGCGAATTGCCCGACGTCTTGATCTGGATGCCGTCACGGGGCACATCCACCAGTTGCAGCAGCAGGTGACCTTGGCTGTCGTACTGGGCGAGACCCTTCAGCCAGTCGGGCACGGACGAGCCACCGTTCTTGATGGCGGTTCGTCCGATGGTGTTCCACAACTGGCCGATATTCGTGTAGATCGTGGCGTCCAACGTCTTGGCGCTGGCCGTGTACGTCACACCCGGTAGGGCCGGGCTGCAACTGGAACAGTCCGCCTTGTCGTACGAGGACTTGCCCGCCGACAGGCTGACGCTGGTGGGGATGTCCCCGACGCTCATCCAGATGGGGAAGCCCGCGCTGGTGACGTCGGAGTAGTCCACCTTCACCGTGCCCGGGTCCTTGTACCAGTTGCCGTCGAAGCGGAGGCCAAGGAAGACCAGCTCCACGGGCTGCGCCGCCGTGGCCGTCACCGTGGGCTTGCCACCCTGGGAAGCAGATCCCATGGATTGGCCGACCGACAGGCTGGTGGGCAGGTTCGAGACCGTGGCCACCGCCATGACGTCCAGTTCGTACGGGTGCAGGGGCAGGGGCACCTTGGTGTTGACACGCAGGTCCACCTTGCCCATGGCGACACCGGCGTCGAAGCCGTAGGACGGCACGCCGTTGGCCATGGTCTTGCTGAACGAGAAGGAGGTCGGCAGCGGCGAGTCGATCTTCCACTTCGTCGCGAGGCCGGTGTTCTTCAGATCCAGGAAGGTGTTGCCCATCAGGCCACAGTGGGTGCTGCGGCCGTTGCGGGTGCACTTGCCCGCGGGGTCACTGATGGTTTCCCAGGGCCAGAACGGCTCGGCCGCCTTGCTCATGGCGGTGCGTGTGCCCGCCTCGATTTCGGCTTGCAGCCAGGGCGTGGCCGCCAGACAGCCAGAGGACGTGCAGGCGCGCGTGCCGGTGAACGTGGTGACATCGGGAGTGATGCTGAGCGTTCCCGTCGCCGGCAGGTTGGACAGCGTGAGGTCCGCCTTCGCCACGATGGGGCTCGTCTCCAGGTCGGCCACGACGCGCAGGGTCGGGTCGTTCACGAACTTGAGCGTCAAGTCCTGACCGTTGGTGGCGGTGTTGGCCGCGTAACTGGCGCCCTTGAAGCCGGAGATCTTGGCACTCAGGCCGAATTGCAGAACACCGGGCCAACTGGTGCCATAACCGTCGGGGCGGATCCAGGCGCCGACGAAGGCGCCGCCGTACCCATCAGGGTCGTAAGCGAACGTACCCTTTCGGAACACGAGTTTCGCCGAGTCAAGACCCCGCGGGGTGTCGAAGCTGAAGCCGCCGGCGGTGGCGCCCACATCAATGGACGGGATGCCATTGGCCTCCAGCAGGAGGTAGATGTCGTCGGCGTTGCGGGCCATGTTGACGAAGACCTCGAACGTGATGCTCGTGATCTTGGCCGTCCCCAGGTCCATGTTGAACCCGCCCGTGCCCCACGGCGCGCTGATGATCTTCGGAATGCCCGTTGCCAGCAGCTTGACCGACAAACCGGTGCCGGTCAGCCGCTGGCCGCTGCGGGGGCCGACCAGGGCCACGAGGCCCAGTTCGTCCAGCTTGCCGGTGGTGCTCATGGAGCCACCCGCGGCGCCCCAGTTGACGTTGATGCCGGGAACGCCCTTCGAGTTGAACAACAGGAACACGTCGGTGGCCGTGCCGGCCAGGTCCATCACGAATTGCAGTGTGATGTCCTGGATGCGGCCGGCGAGACCCAGCGCGAGGCTGTCCTTGTCCCAGGAGCCGGTGATCTTGGGGACACCGGTCAGGCTGAAGTGGACCGACATGCCCTCGCCCGCAAGGTTCGTGCCGCTGCGGGGGCCCAGGATGGCCACGAGGCTGAGCAGGTCGAGGGCGCCGGAGGTGCCGATGGAACCGCCCGAGTCGCCCCAGCCGAGTTCGATGCCGGGCACGCCCTTGGAATCGAACAACGCGTAGATGTCGGCCGCCGTGCCGGCAACGTTCAGGATGAACTCCAGCGTGATCTGCTCGATGCGGCCGGCGAGGCCCAGCGACAAGCCACTGGAACTCCAGCCGCTCGCCGAGATGGCGGGCACGCCCTTGGCGGTAAACCGGGCGTACATGCCGTTGCCCGTCAGGTCCGTGCCGCTGCGCTTGCCGATGATGGCCAGCAGGTCAAGCAGATCCAGGGTATCTGTGGTCGCCAGCGAACCGCCGGAAGCGCCGAGGCCCACCGTGATGCCGGGGACGCCCTTGGCGTTGAACAAGGCGTAGACGTCGGAGACGGTGCCGCTCAGATCCAGGATGAACTCCAGGGCGATCTCCTTGATTCGGCCGTTCAGGCCCAAGTCGATCTTGTCCTTCGTCCAACTGCCGGTGATGGCTGGGACTTCCTCCACCGAGAGG
>JBFJYU010000254.1:0-4969 GCA_041622435.1 Thermoplasmatota archaeon
CCCACTTCCACGACGGCAGCGGCGACGATGGCGGGGTGGCTTACGTGTTTGAGCGCAGCCGCACGGGCTGGAGCCAGCGGGCGACGTTAACCCCCGAGGACCCGGCGGCCAGGCACTACTTTGGCTCGGCGGTGGCGCTTGGCGGCGATCGGCTGCTCGTGGCGGCTTTCGGCGACAGCCAGGGGCGCCGCACCGGGGCCGTGTACGTCTTCGAGCTGGGGCTCGCGGGCTGGGAGCAGACGGCGAAGATTCGGTCCCCCGACCGGGGCGCGGTGGGCTTCGGCTCGACCATCGACGTGCACGGGGACACCGCGGTCGTCGGGGCACCGTTGGACGACCAGGCCGGCAGGGACGCTGGCGCGGTGCACATCTTCCGCCATGGCTCCGCCGGTTGGATGCATGAGGCGAAGCTGACGGGCGGGTCCAGGGAAGGTGCTGGCTTCGGAGCCTCTCTGGACCTGGACGACGACACCCTGCTCGTCGGTGCTCCGGACGCCGTGGGCGCCGCCGGCAGCGGCCAAGCGCACGCCTTTCGCTATGCGGGCGGCTCGTGGCTGGCCGAAGCTATCCTTAAGCCGGCGGCGGGCCACGACGCCTTTGGCACCGACGTGGCCCTGGATGGCGACCGCGCCGTTATCGGCGCGCCGCTGACGAGCCGCGACCTCGGGGGCGCGCCGGCGCAAACGGGCGCCGCGTTCGTTTACGAGCGCTCGCAGGGCCTGTGGTCCGAGACCGCCACGCTGGAAGACCCGGAGCCCACCGATGGTGACAACCTGGGCTACGCCGTCGCCCTTGACGGCGAGCGCCTCGTCCTGACCGGATCGACGATCCTGAACGACGACGGTTCCCAGGGAGCCGCCATCGTGTACAACCTCCGAAGCGGCGCCTGGGCCGACAGCGAGCGCCGACTCGGCTGGGATGTGGATGACTACTCCGGTTTTGGCAGCCGCGCGGCCTTGGAGGGCAGCACCCTCATGGTGTCCTCGCCGGCGGCGGACGCCGGCCCCACGGGGGGCGCCGTGCACGTCTTCGACGCGACCCGGGGCTCCTGCGGCCGCAGTTGGGTTTGCAGTTAGCCCTAGCAGTAGATCAGGTTGGGGCAGCGGTCGGGGTACACGTCCACGTGGGGGCGCGTGCATTCGAGGTACACGTGCACTGTCCCGATGTCGATGATGTCGCTGTTGAAGCCGCACGCGCTGGCCACCGGGTCGTCCAACGGGAGCGACACGGTGAGGAAGCTGGCGACGGCGAGGCCCAGGAGGGCGCCGCGCAGGATCGTGGAAGCCATGCCGAATCCAGGTTGACTCGCACGTATAGCGCTGGCGACGGTGCAGCCCCGGGGCTCTAGGCGACGGCAAACCGCAACAACGCCGCCAACCCACCGATCTGCGCCAGCCTTGCCCCGGCGTCGTGGTTGGTGGCGACGACGTGGACGTGGCAGCGGGTGGCGTCGGCGTGGTGGAGGACCTTGTCGTGGGTGCCGGCGCGGACGTGGTCGTCGCTGACGAGCACCTCCTCGGCGGCGCCGACGGTGACTGCCTGCAGCACCTGATCGGGGCCGTAGGCGACGAGGCCGTCCTTGGCGATGCGGGTGAACACCTCCTCCACCTTGCCGGTCTCCTCGGCGACCCTGTTTTCGCGGGCGACCGACTCGACCAGGCCCCTGCGCAGGGCCTCCTGCACGCCCGCGCGGCCGCCCTGGCTGGTGCCGTCGGTGAGGGCTCCCTTCACCAGTTCGGGGGCCTTGTTCTTGCCGTGGGCGATGAACTCCTCGCGCCACCAGCCGGGGCCGACGACCAGCAGCGGCGTGGTCGGATCCCGGCGCAGCGTCGCCAGCGTCTTCATCGCCTCGTCGTAGAAGTTCTCCTTGGCGCCCTTGTTGGCGAAGCGCTTGCCTTGCCCGCCGGCGGGAAGGCTGCCGAGCATCTGCACGCCGTAGCTCTTGAGCAGGGCGAACTGGGCCTCGGAGTCGTCGATGGCCAGCAGGATCACCTGCGGCCGTTTCGTGGCGCCGACCGCTTCCTCCACCATGTCGCGGTGCATCTGCCGCAGGCCGTCCTTTTTGTGGATCTCGATCCAGGTGCCCGGCTCGTCCGTCAGGGTCAGGGTGTGGTGCTTGCCGTGATCCTGGGGGCCGGTCTCGATGAGTCCGTGGACGCGCAGGTGGTCGGCGAAGTCGTGGAACTCCACCGTCTGGACGCGCACTCCGAGCACCATGTGTTTCTTCTCGGCCTTGCCGGCGCGGGCCAGGTCCTCCTGCTGTTCCATGGTCCGGGTCGTCGCCGCCGTGGCAAGGTCCCCGTCCTGTAGCAGGTTGCGCAGCGTCCACAGGTCGTCGAGGGTGTCGATCTGGAGCTTCAGGACGCCGGTTTTCCGGTCGTCCTTGAGGACCCTCACGAGTCGTCCTCCAAATCGTCGTCCGCCGTGGGCTCGCTGAGGCCGTGCCACTGGGTGAAGCGGACCGGGCCTCCGGGCAGGGCTGCCTGGGCGTCCTCGATGGTCGAATCGAAGGCCTTCGACAGCGTGGCGGCGGCGTCGTTGGCCGACAGGTCCCCGGGCTCCATGAGGACCCAGCGGGTCGCGTACTCACGAATCACGTTGAGCGCGCCGCCCACCAGTTTCGGCACCGGCGGGCGATCCACCGCCTCGGCGTCCTCGGGCTTGAGGGGCCTGCCGTCGATGGCAAACAGGACCTCGCCGACGGCCCAGACCATGGGCAGGTGGGCGATGGTGTTGCGCTTGCCGTGCACGATCCACGCGCCGCGGGGCACGAACTCACCGCTGCGAGGGGTCTTGCTCACCTGTTCCGGCGTGACCCAGTACGCACTGGCCTGGCCGAACGTCCTCCACGCGCGGCTGGCGCACGCGGCGAAGTGACACGCGGCCTCCAGGTCCGCCTCCTCCACGTCGCGGCTGCTGCCGTCGGGAGTGCGCACGACCACGCTCGGGGCGCCATGGATCTCCGCGTGGACGTAGCGGTCGCCCGCGCGCATGTACTTCTTCACCACGGCGTCGTTTTGTGGCGCGCTGCGGCCACCCACGGCGACGAAGCCGCCCGGCGTGATGGTCCAGCGATAGGTCTCGAACCAGAAGTGGCGGCTCACCCGCTCGCGCCGGTCGGGGGCCTTGCCAAAGGCGTCCAGGCCAGCCTTTTCCAGGTCCGCCAGCCGCTTGCGGGCGTCGTCCACGGCCTTGCCGGCGCCCTCGCGGCGACTGCGGGCCTTCTTGGACGCCGTGTAATGGTCGTCGGCGTTTTCCTGCACGGACTTGCGCAAGTCGATCTCGACCTCGCGGGGCTCGCCGTCGGTCGTCGTGAGGGCCAGCAGAGCGGTGCCGTTGTGGGGCCTCAGGTCGAGGACCATCTGCGCCGCCGGGTTGCCCGCCGCGCGGCCGTCGGCCAGCACCTGGGCGATCTCCTGCCAGGAGCGGGTCTCGCGGGCCTGGGTCAGGTTGTCCAGCAGGCCCTGCACATCCTGGAAGCACGCGTAGAGGGTGTCCCCGTGGAGCCGCTCGTCGGCCTCCTCCTGCTCGAAGCCCGCGATGGCGCCCTCCATTTGGTCCAGTTGGCGCCGTAACTTGCCGCGGGCCTCCTCGAACCGGGGCCTCCGCGGGTCGTCCGACTCCTCGCCTTCCGGCTCCTCGCCGCCGATGAAGAACGTGTCCAGCGCCTCGACGAACGAGTTGGCCTCCTCGTACGCGAAGGCCGGACGCGGGTAACGCTGCATCACGAAGGGCAGGGCGTCCACCGGGGCCTCCCCCTCAAAAACGACGGCCGGCGTCAGGTCCGCCGCCGTGATGGCTGCGCTCAGTTCCTGGATCGCCGCGTGGATCGCCGCCCACTCGGCGTCCCCCAGGCTCGGCGGCTTGGCGGTCTTCACCACATCCGCGCGCAGGCACAACTCCTCGCCCCACAGGGGCCCGAAGCCCAGATCCAGCGCCAGGAAGCGCACCAGGTCCCGCTTGGCGTCGCCGCCGGCCCGGCGCAGCTCGGCCAGGTCCATCTCAAACGGCCGCGACCCGCCCGGCGGCGGCTGGTAGGCCTCCCCCTTGCGCACCCGCCGCGCGCCGAAGTCGCCGCCCCGCATGGGCAACTCGATGGTGCCCTCGGAATCCAGGATGATCAGGTTGCCGTCGCCAAACAGTTCCAGGACGATGGCGCGGCGGCCATCGCCCCGCTCCAGGTCGATGCGCAGCAGCCGGTCGAAACCGATCTGTGCGACGCCACGCACCCGCGCGTTGCCAAACGTCTTGCGCAGGATCTTGGCCACCATGCTCGGCGCATCCGGGTTCGCCGGCGGCCGCTTCGTCAGCGTCGCAAACCGCCCCAGTTCAAAGAGCAGGTCCTGGCGGCCGCTACCCTTGCGGCGGAAGCGCAGCAGGACCTGGTCCTTGGCGGGCTGGAACGCCTTGTCGAAGCGGGCGCCGACGATCTGGTCGCGCAGGTCCGCCGCCAGCGCCGCCACGTCCACGTTTGTCACGCCGTCCTTGACACGCACCGTGGGCGCCTGTTTCTCCTGTCGCGGGGGGGTCAACAGGGCGCCGCGACGCTCCGCACGTCTTTAAAGGGGACCTGCCTCGCGCGGCCGTGGCCAAGCGGGACAAAAAGGACGAACCGGAGGCTGGCGAGGAATACGAATTCATTCCGCCGGACTTCGACGAGGACGCCTTCATCCACAAGGAAATGGTTTCCTTCCGCACCACGACGATTCTTTTTGTTTGGGGAATTGTGGCGGCCCTGATCTCGTGGGGAATCCTGGCGGCCATGGATGGCGCCCAGACCGGGTGGTACATCGGCCTCCTTATCTGCGCCACGTTCGGCTACGCCCTGAAGTTCATCTTCCCTTTGCTTGGCGCCGACATCGCCCACTTTGGCCGTAAGGAATGGACGGGAACCGGGTTCCTGTTCTTCTTCACGTGGCTGGCGCTGTTCATGATCCTGATCAACCCCCCGATCACGGACGTTGCGCCC
>JBFJYU010000255.1:0-4953 GCA_041622435.1 Thermoplasmatota archaeon
ACGATCCGCATCACGGACGAGGACCGGGCACGCCTCGCTGAAATCCAGAGTCGTTTGTCTCACCTCATCGGTCGTCGCATGACGCTTCAGGAGGTTGTCGGGCGCATGGCACAACACGCCGAAGCAGAGCCGGAGCACCTCATCGGGGACGAGTGGGCCCCGATGACAACCGCCGAGATGGCCGCACAGGACGCACGGATCAAGGCTCTCGGGGGCTGGACGGACTCCTGGCAGGACATTGACGCCGTCGTGTACGATGAACCATGACGGTGATCGTGGACACCAGCGTGCTCGTCGGCTTCCTCAACGTCAAGGATTCCGCCCACGTCCGTGCTAAGGGCATCATGGATCAAGTGCGCGGGGGAGCCCACGGAACGGCCGTTGGCCTTGATGTGGTGCTGGACGAGGGCCTGACCTTCCTACGGTCCAAATTCCCGGTCAGGGCTGTGGCGGAGGAGTACGCCAACTGGTTTTGGGGTACTCGGCGCGAGCGGCCCATGCTCCGCTTGCTCGTCACCGATGAGGCGCGCCTGCGCGAGGCCACGGATACCTACTTTCGCCTGCATAAGCGCGGGTTGTCGCTCACGGACTGCGTCATCTTGTCCCACGCGCGTCACCTGGGCGCCCGCGTCGCTTCGCTCGATGGCGGCTTCGATGGCTTGGTCGACTTGGTGGCGGGATGACCGGAGCCCCGGGTCTAAGAGCTACCCGCAGCAAACGCAGGGTGCACCCCGTTTGGGGCGTCGGGAGGGCGGCACGACGAAACCGCCGAAATCACCCCACCCAACGTTTCCCTTTCCCCGGGCACTGGCCCGGGGGCGCGAGCCAACGATGAACGACGGGTGACCTTCGGCAGGACTTGGGTGCTAGCCATTTTTGGTAAGCAAGAATTGAGCCTTCCCCTCGTGTGCGTCCGGCCACCCGTCGAGGAACTTGCGTGGCGGTTGCCCGTATTGAAGTCTTGGGGTCCGTCGCCAGCCACGGTGAGCCCGGTCTCAGCCGGCGCTGGTACCTGCCGACGCCCCGGTGTGGTCCCGCGACCCGCCGGGAGCGGCCCCTGCTCCGCTTCGTCACGACCGATGAGGAACGGCTTCGCGAGCCCAAGGACATGTCCTCTCACCTGCACCAGCGCCGGTTGTCGCTGAAGGATAGCGTCGTCGTGTTCCAGGCACGCCATTGGGGTGCTCGAACGCGGGCGCCACCGTCGCGCCCGAGCCTGCCTAGCCTGAGCATGGCCGTGTCAAAACCGCAGGTGTTCCCACGCCAGGGCCACGGTGGCGACCAGGAGCGCGACGAGTCCGAAGAGGAACGTGAAGCCTGTGAGGATCACGTCCATCCAGACGGCTGCGGTGCTGTCGCCGGCCGCGACGTCGGTCTCGGCGAAGGTGTCGAAGGCCGCCATCATCAGGATGGCGCTGAAGAGAAGGGCGATGGTGGCGATGGCGACCATTCGCGCGGCGAGGCGCATGCGCCGGAGGTCGGCGGCGAGCGCCTGAGCGTACGCGTCGGCTCCGCCGCGCTTCGATTTGATCAACCCGGCCTCCTGCTCGACTTGCTGGACGCGTGAGGTGAGAAATGCGAAGGCTACCAAGCTGAGGCCAGCCAGGCCGGCGGCCATGTTCACATCCAGCAGCGAGTCCAGTCGCTCGAGCGCCGCTCCGTCCACCATGTGGAGGCAACGGCAGTGGCCCGGCTTAACGGTGTGGTGACCGCGTGCCAGCGGCTGCCGGCGCAGCGCCCGCAAGGACCTGCCCGCTCTCCTGGACCGCAAACCTCCTCAGCCCGTAGCGTATCTCAATCATCTATGGTGGCAAGGCCAATTTTGGTGGTTCTGATGGCGCTGGCGCTCGTACCGCAGCTTCCGGCGGCGGGAGACTGGCAGCCGGACGCGACGTGGACGCTTCGCGACGAGGTGTGGTACGACCGTGCCGACGTGGCCCACAACGGGGTCGAAGCGTTCCTCGCCTACCCGGCGGACCCGTCCGGCGTCGACACGCTGGTGGTCATGGCGCACGGCTACCGCCACAACGCCACGGGCTCCTGGTGGCCGCACATGCAAAGCGTCGTCTCGCATGGCGCGGCGGCCCTGGCGATGGATTTCCGTGACAACTCCGGCTTCCCCGTCCTGCGGGGCGCCGAGGACATGAACCTGGCCACCGAGGGCGCCCTGGATCGCCTGGATGCTGCCGGCTTCGGCATCGACCGCGTCATTGCGTTCGGCGTCAGCCTCGGCGGCGCCATCAGCGGCACGGCCGTGGCCGAATCGGACCTCTACGACATCTGGTTCGATGTCGAGGGCGTCACCCAGTTGCACGAGAGCTGGGCCGAGGCTCGGGCTGCCTTGCCCGCCGCCGCCGACGCCATCGAGCGGGACACGGGCTGCGCCTTCCCCGCGTGCCCTGACGAGTACGCGCGCCGCAGCCCCGCCCAACGCGGCGCCGACTTCGCGGATCTCGACGCCGTGTACATCATCCACGCCCTCTACGACGGCCTCGTACCCTACGACCAGGGCACCCAGATGGCGGCGGCACTCGCTGCCGAAGGCGTCGACACGCGCTTCGTCACCGTCCTGCGCGGCGAAGAGGGCACCGACCAGGACACGACGCCAGGCAGCCACGCGCTGGGGGCCGAGAACCCCGTTGAGCAGGCGCATGGGCTCTCCGGCCACGGCACCGAGTCGGACGCCGCCCAAGCGGTCATGGCCACCAGCTTCGAACTCCTGTGGGACCTGCTGGCGGGCGGGCCCACGCCGGATGGGTTCGTCGCCGAGACCGTCGACCGCCGCTGATGCCTCAGCGGTAGAATGCGTACACGGTGCCCGTCGTCGCAAACGACAGCGGGCTGCACGCCAGCGAGCCGCCCCCGTCGAGGGCGATGCGCAGCTCGACCGCACCCGGCGGGACGGCCAACTCTGTGCCGGCGCCCGGGCCCAGGGGCCGCTCGCAGAACTCACCCTGGCCCACCGACTGGTCGGCGGCGTCCATGAACGCGTACGTTCCTCCGATCTGGTTGAGCGCCGCAGCCGTGGTGGTCGTCATGGCGCCCGTGATGTAACACGCCACCATGCTGCCTGGGGCGCAGAAGTAGTGTTGGCGTAGCTGGTCGACGACGAAGAACCGCACGCCCGAAGCCCCCGCGGTCACGGGAAGACAGACGCCTCCCAGACTGGTGCCCGGCGCCACGCCATCACACACGAGCTCCCAGCCGCCAGCCCCATGGCTGCCAGCCACGTATTGCTGGGTTTCGTAGCTGGTGGTGGCGCCGCCGGGCGAGGCGACGAGCAGGACAGTGGCCGTCACCAGCAGGGCTCTAAGCATAAGCCCGGAGTTGTGTTTAACTCCTTGACTTTTTTCTAGCTGAAACAAACACACCCGGCTTGGGCCGGCCTGCCGCCGCCCCCGGCAGGGACAAGGCGCCCAGCGGGCCCGGAGGGCACCGCCGTGTTCACCCCGTGGGTCGCATTGCTTATTACAGACCCCTTAGTCGCACGGCCCGTCACCCATGTCCGCCGATCCGAACGTCGTGAAGAGCCTAGGGCGCCCGCTGCACGTCGCGGTGTGCATGAAGATGACGCCTGACGCCACCGACCTCACCATCGATCCCGTCAAGAAGACGCTCGACCGGTCCAAGGTGCGCAACATCATCAACCCCCCCGACGAGAACGCCTTCGAGCTTGCCCTGCGGTTCAAGGACCGCTTCGGCGCCCAGGTGTCTGTCGTGACGATGGGGCCCCCGTTCTTCGACGTGATGCTGCGCGAGACCGTCGCCCGCGGCGCCGACCGTGGTGTGCTCATCACCGACCGTGCCTTTGCCGGCGCGGACACCTACCCCACCAGCCTCACGCTGGCGGCGGGCATCAAGAAAATCAGCCGCGAGTTCGGCGACGTTGACATCATCTTGTTCGGCGAGGAGACCACCGACGCGTCCACGGGCCAGGTCGGCCCAGGCGTCGCCGGCCACCTCATGACCGAGCAGGCCACCTACATCCACGACTTGGACTGGGACCCCGAGTCGGAGCTTCTGACCGCCATCCGCTCGATTGGCGGCGGCCACGAGGTGCTTCGACTGCCCATCCCCGCCTGCGTCACCTGTGAACTCGGCATCAACGTCCCCCGCATCGCCAGCCTCAACGGCAAGCTGCGCGGCCACCACGCGGACCTAGTCATCTGGAGCCTCGGGGAACTGGACGACATCAAGGAGCCCGCCTGGGTGGGCCTCAAGGGCAGCCCCACGATCGTCGGCAAGGTCGATATCTCCAGCGGCGACGAGCGCGAATGCGCCAAGGTGCGCAGCGCCGAAGAAGTGGTTGGCCAACTCTTTGACCGGGGGGTGGTCGTTTGATGCGCCCCAAGAGCCGCTACGAATCCATCAACCTGCGCGCCGCCGCCGTCGCCGAGTCCCTGGACGCCTATCAGGGCGTTTGGGTGATCGTTGAGCAACGCGCGGGCGTCATCCAGGACGTGACCCTGGAACTGCTGGGCGCGGGCCGCCCCATGGCCGAGAAGCTGGGCTGCAAGCTCACCGCCGTGCTGCTGGGCAACGACACGGGCGACATGGCCCAGCGCCTCATCGCTGCCGGCGCGGACGATGCCATCGTCTGCGAACACCCCATCCTCAAGACGCCGCTGGCAAGGCCCAGCGCGGACGTCATCACGAGGCTCGTCGCCGAACGCAAGCCGGAAATCGTTCTCATCGGCGCGACCCACACGGGCCGCGACGTCTCCAGCCGCGTGGCCGTCCAGGTGGACGCCGGCATGACCGCCGACTGCACGGAACTGGACGTGGACGCCATCAACGGCGAACTGCTGGCCCGGCGCCCGGCCTTCGGCGGCAAGATGCTGGCGACGATCCGCTGTGACCGCCACCGGCCCCAGATGGCCACGGCGCGCCCCGGCATTTTCAAGCCGCTGGACGCCGACCCCGCCCGCTCCGGCCCCGTCGAGACCGTCGACG
>JBFJYU010000256.1:0-4944 GCA_041622435.1 Thermoplasmatota archaeon
ATTTCATCACGCCGGGCCAGTGGCACGTCGGCGGCGACACCGATTACATCCTGGTGTGGGCCCACAACGGCGGCGGCAGCGCGGTCGACATCGAGTGGAACCTGACGGGCCCCGGCGGGGCTGCATTGCCGGACACCTGGCAGATCACGTTTGGCCAACCCACGGCCACGCTGGCCAAGGACGGAACGAAGGTCCAGGGCGCCCGCGGCTTCGAGTACACCGACTGGGCGCGCACGCTGGTGACCCTCACGATCCCTGCCGACGAACCGGCTGCGGAGCACGCCGTGGAACTGCACGCCGGCAGCGCCGTGCGGGCCGCCACCCTCACCATCGGCGCCAACCGGACCACGGTGTCGGGCCCCGGCAGCGAGGTCACGGCCGCCTACGAGGGCCGGTTCACCAGCAGTGGCAAGGCGTTCGACTCCGGCAGCTTCCCGACGACGCTCGGCAGCGGCCAAACCGTGGCCGGGTTCGACTACGGGCTGATGGGCCTGGCCAAGGGCGAGAAGGCGGAACTGGTGGTCCCCGCCGCCTACGGCTACGGGTACGACATCCCCGACGGCCATCAGCTAGAGCAGTTCCGCGGCAAGTCGCTCACGTTTGAGGTCCAGATCACCAAATTGGATCGCTAGGTCTCCCGACGGCCGGCGCTCGCCGGCTCGCCGCCCGGGGCAATCCTTCATCAAGCCAGGCGCCTGCCGGGCCTGATTCCATGCGATTCAAGACCCTCGCGGTGGCCCTGCTTGCCGCCCTTCTGGCCGGTTGCTCCGGCTCCACGCCCACGCTTGAGTACACGGCCCCCGAACCGACCTCCGTGGGCTGCGCCGACTCCTCCGCCGTGGAGTACCGGCCCCAGCCGATGGCCACGTTTGAAACCACGATGGGCACCATCGTCGCCGAGATCTTCGCCGATATGGCTCCCGTCACGACGGACAACTTCATCGAGCTCGCCGAGTCGGGCGCCTACGACGGCACGAAGTTCCACCGCATCATCAGCAATTTCATGATGCAGGGCGGCGACCCGAACTCGAAGGACGACGACCCGTCGGACGACGGTTTCGGCGGCCCGGGCTACTCCATTGCCGACGAGTTCCACCACCGCCTGCGCCACGACGAGAAGGGCATGCTGTCGATGGCCAACAGCGGCCCCGACTCCGGCGGCAGCCAGTTCTTCATCACCTTCGGAGCGACGCCTCACCTCGACGACAAGCACGCGGTCTTCGGACGCGTCGTTGAGGGCATGGACGTGGTCGACGCCGTCAACGCCGAGGCCTCGTCGTCCACCGGCACCCCCGAGGCGGTCGTGGTCCTGGACAGCCTGACCATCGCCTACCCCGACAATCCGCCCGCAGCCGCCATCACGGCGGCCGATTTCGGCATGTGGACGCCCGACGCGCTCCAGAAGGTGGGCGCCGATGGCGGCGAAGCCGACTTCATCGTCGTGGCCGTCAACTGCGCCGACCACCCGGTCGAGTTCACGGCCGGCGGCGACGGCCTGGCGCCCGAGGAAGGCTGGGAGTCGTTCACGCTAGGCGCGGCCCAGCAGGCGGCCTTCGTTGTCACCGCCGACGTGGCGGCCGGCAAGGGCACCGCGAAGCTGCCTCTGGCCCTATCGGCCGGCGGCGTTGAGAACACGCTCGACCTGGCCGTGGAGCGCGACCCCGCCGCTGGCAAGACGACCGTCGACAGTGGTGTGCCAGTGGAGGCCCACTACCTCGGCATGATGGTCACCGGCATGGTGTTTGACACCAGCATGGAGGCCGCTGGCGAGTACGCCATCGAGAACGGCATGGGTTACGTCGGGTTTGAGAACAGCATCACCCAGCGCAAGGGCGCCAACGTGGCCTACCAGTCCTTCCCGTTCACGCCGGGCGGCGGCGTCATCCAGGGCTTCACCGAACTGGCCATCGGCACGGTGGAGGGTGGCACGTCCGCCGGCCGCATGCCGCCTGCCAAGGCGTACAACTGCAACCCGTCCCAGCAGGGCTGCCCCGGCCACCTAGCCGGCCGCACGCTGCTGTTCCAACTGGAAATCCTGGAAGTCGACCCCGAACCGGCCAGTTGAGGCGTGAGGCGGGCGCCCCGGGCAGGCCCGCCACGGCGCCGCGCCCTGCTTTAAGGGGGACGCCCGTCTCGGGGCCGCTGGCGCGGGTTGCCGGGGGGCGCCGCGACGCCAGGAGAATCCTCATGCGTGTCGTCGTTGCAATCATGCTCGTTTCCGTCGCCCTTGCCGGCTGCTCCGACTCGGAACCAGCCGGACTGCAGTGGACCGAGCCGGCGCCGACGGGCGCCGGGTGCTTCAACGCGCGCGAGGCGGACCAACGCGCCCAGCCAATCGTCATCCTGGAGACCAACCACGGCGTCATCGAGGCCGAGATCTACGCGGACCAGGTGCCCGCCACCGCTGGCGCCTTCATCGACTGGGTGGAGGCCGGCGCGTACGTGGGCGCGCGGTTCCACTACGTCGAAACCGACTACATGATGCGCGTGGCACCCGAGGGCCCCGCGGCACCCCTGGAGCCGGCGCCGCGCGAGTACCACCATGCACTCAGCCACGACGCGGCGGGCGTGTTGTCCATGGCGACGCAGGACGGCGCGCTACCGGGCGAGTTCTCCATCCTGTCGCGGCCCGCCGACTGGCTGGATCAAAGCCAGCCGATCTTTGCCCGTATCGTGTCGGGCAGCGAGGTGGCCCAGACCGTCAACGACGAGGCCGGGCTGGGGAGCGGCAAGCCCCGCATGGAAGTGGTCATCGAGGAGGCGTCGATCCGCTACCCGCCGGCAGCCGAAGCCGCCCCTGGGCCGGCCCGCATCGGCCTTTGGGTTCCCGACGTGCACCAGAAAACCGCGACCACGGGCGGCAAGGCCGGCTTCCTGGCCGTGGCCGTCAACTGCTCCGACCACCCCGTTGAGGTCACCATCGAGGGATTCGAGGAGGGCCGCAACGTCCTCCGGGTGGAGCCCGGATACGAGCGGATTGAGCTGGCATCCGGCCAGCGCGCCGGTTTCGTGGTCACCGGCGAGGCAGGCCTGGGCCACGGCGAAGTGACCATGCCCCTGGCCGCAAGCACCCCCGGTGGCAAGCGCCAAGTCGTGCAACTCACCATCGAGCGCGACCCCGAGGCGGGCGCCCGCGACGTCGTCGCCGACAAGCTGGTACGCGCCCACTACATTGGCATGGTCGCCGACGGCCGCGTGTTTGGCACCAGCATCGAGCCCGTCGCCGACGGCGTCCTGCGCGCCGACCTGGACTACACGCTGTTCGCCGAGAGCGTGGCCCAGGGGCGCGCCGTGGCCGGCACGTTCGCACCCGTGATCTTCCTGCCCGCCGAGGGCATGTTCGAGGGCATCCTGGACCTCACCGTGGGCGTCCAGGAGGGAGGCTCGGCCGCCGCGCGCATCCCGCAGGAGAAGGCGTACCAGTGCACGCCAGCCAAAGGCAGCGACTGCCCCAGCCACCTCGCCAACCGGCCCCTGCTATTCCAGGTCGAAGTGGTCGGCGTGCAGCCTTAGGCACGGCTCCGGCGGCCACATGGATCGAATGGATACTGGGGGTCTATCTCCTTGGCGCTCCATGCCGCGTTCATGTTGATTCGCCTCTGGGCCGTCGGCTTGACGCTCATGAGTTTGCTGGTCGCCGGCATCGTTCCCGCCAGCAACGATACAGGTCCGGCAACCGCCGACGCGCCGTCGGACTTCGGCGTGTCCCACGAGGCGTCGGCATTCTCAAGCTCCATCGACGTCGAGGTTCGCGTCGACGGCGAGCCTCGCCCGGGAACGACGGTGACCCTGCTGGTGGATGCCGTCTCTCAAGTTGATATCCGCCGGGCCGTCGTCACCATCGACGGCCCCGGGCTTGCCGTTGACGAGCCAAACCGGGTCCGGTTGCCCGCAGGGCAACTCGTCACGATTGCGTTCGAAGCGACGATCCTCGACTCAGGGATGCTGCCGGTCAAGGCGACGGTCGTCGAGCAGACGCGCGTCGCGCCCGCGTGGGGCGCCGCCATGGTCTACCTGGAAGCGCAAGACACAGTGGGCCGCGTCCACGCCGAGGCGCCGGTGCCAGAACTGCCGGCCGCGACGCAGGCGGTGCCCGTGTCAAACATCCGGGCGGCGCCAACCCCCGAGAAGGTGGGCGGCGCCACTCCGATGGCCTGGTTTCACGAGGACGTTGAGGGCCTGCCCGACGGCGACGAGCGCAACGTGGACACGTTCACGCTCGGCATGTGTTGGGGCTTCATGGACCCCGATGGCGTCACCGTGTGGCCGCAGCGGTGGGCGACGGTACGCCTCTACGACATCGACGTCGACGGCGCCGATTTGCTCGACTTTGGCCTCACGGGCGAGGACGGCTGCCTCACCAGCGCGCCGATCGCACTCCTGGAGCCGGCCCACCAAGACGAGGGTGGCACGCCGCAAGATCTCGTGGCTCTCCTGGATTTGTGCAACAGCGTTGTGTGCGTCTCCCAAGACACGGTATTTACGCAATGGGCCTTCGAACACGTGCTCGTCCCAATCACGGAAGCCGGGGCCTACTCGCTCGGAGGCCTGTTCCCAATCGACGGCATCTCGCAAGCAGCCGGACGCGTCTTCCAGTACACCAACAACGCATGGGACTTCGCAGTCAACCACGTCGGGTTCGATGCCGGCCTGCTGGGAGACGTAACCGTGCGGTTCCCCTACTTGGCCGACGACGCGGCGGCGTTCTACATGGATCGTGAGGACACCATCTTCCTGGGCATGGCGTCGCACCCCGAAAGCCCCGACGTGGTGGGCCATGAATACGGCCACTTCGTCATGGACAAGCTGTACAACGATGCGTACTCCCCGAGCTTGGGCGGCCCGCATTTCCTGTGCGAGGACAACCAGGACCCAGGCCTTGCGTGGAGTGAAGGGTGGGCGAACTACTTCGGGCCACGAGCAAACCGCGAACTGGTCGCCCCC
>JBFJYU010000257.1:0-4939 GCA_041622435.1 Thermoplasmatota archaeon
GAGGACGGGTGCGGCAACCAGCACGGCAAAGAGGACACTTGCAGAGCGCATGGGTCGCTGACTTGGCGCCCAGCTTTTAAGGCCTGAGTCACCCGGCTCGTTCTCAAGCCGTGGGGTGAACCTCGAAGCCCCCGAAACCTCCGTCGGTGTGCGCCGGTTCATTGATGGCCTCAACGTGTTCCACGTGGGCCCGGTCCGGGCCGCGGCGGCACCACGCAACCAAGCGATCGACGGCTGTGGCGGGTCCCACCATCACCGCCTCGACGCGGCCATCCGAGAGGTTGCGCACCCAGCCACGCACGCCGAGGCGCTCCGCTTCCCGCCTGGTGGTTTCGCGGAAGTAGACGCCCTGGACGCGCCCGGTGATCCAGGCGTGGACCCGCTTCTCGCCATCGGCCATGGCTCCTGATCGGGCGGCTGCTCATGAGCGCACCGCCGGCAGGTGGCCGTCGTGAACCCGGCGGGTTTTACGGTGTGGGCAGCATCGCGGCCTGGAACCGTGGCCCTCCTCCAAACCCTCGCCGGCTTTGCAGTCAACGGCGTGGTCTTCGGTAGCATCCTGGCCCTGGCGGCCATCGGGTTGACGCTGGTCTACGGAATCCTCCGCCTATCCAACTTCGCCCACGGCGACCTGTTGACGCTGGGCGCGTACATGGCGTTCCTGTTCAGCACCCTGCAACCGGGCTGGGGACCGACCGCCGCTCTCTTCCTGGCCGTCGGCGCCGTCATCCTCGTTCTCGTGGACAGCCGGCGCGCGCTGGGGTTGCTACCGACCGAGCGGCGGCTCCTGCTCGCGGCGGCCGGCGTGCTGGCGTTGGCCGGGCTTGGACAGGGTTGGCTGCCGATTCTGGGCGGCGGCTTCGCGCTCGCCATCCTCTTGGCCGTCGTGGCCGTGCCGCTCTTCAACCTCGGCATCGACCGGATCATCTGGCGCCCCCTGCGGCGCAAGAAGGCCACCGTCGTGACGCTCATCATCACGAGCATCGGCGTGGCCCTCGCGCTACGGAACCTGATTGCGCTCTACTTTGGCAGCGACCTGCAAACGTACGCCCGGCCGTTCAGGCCGTCGTACATCATCGGCGGCTCGATCATCATCACCCAGACCCAACTGGTCACCGTCGCCACGGCCAGCGTATTGATCCTGGGCGTCCACGTGCTGCTCAAGTACACCCAGGTCGGCAAGTCGCTGCGCGCCGTCAGCGACGACCTGGAGCTCGCCCGCGTCGCCGGCATTGACGTGGACCGCATGATCGCGTACGTGTGGATTCTGGGCGGCGGCCTGACGGGCATCGGGGGCGTCCTGCTCGCCCTCAACCGCAACATCCACCCGGAACTCGGGTGGCAGACGATCCTGCCGATCTTCGCGGCGGTGGTTCTCGGCGGCATCGGCAGCGCCTACGGTGCCATGCTGGGGGCGCTCGTGATCGCGGTGGCCATGGAGATCTCGGTGGCATGGATTCCCGACTACCGCCTGGCCGTCGGCTTCGGAATCCTGATTCTGGTGATGTTCGTCCGGCCTGAGGGTATAATGGGGGTGAAACGGTGAGCGAAGCGAGCCTTTTCACCCCTGGACCGAGGCCCGCAGGGCCTTGCGACGGGCGTGAAACGGTGAGCGAAGCGAGCCTTTTCACCCCTGGACCGAGGCCCGCAGGGCCTTGCGAGGGGGTGAACCGGTGAGCGAAGCGCTCACCGTCCACCAAGCGGCCGCCGAACGCGCCGAGAGGCGCCGCCGCCGCGACCGCAAGGAATGGCTCGCCGCCGCCGGACTCGCGGCGGGCGTCATGGTGCTGCTGGCCATCCTCTCATACCAGGGGGACCGGGCGGCCCGCGACGGGTTCCTGGCGGGCATCGGCTGGATCTACCTGCAAACCACCCTGCTCACCATCCTCATCTTCGCCCTGTTCACGCTGGGCCTCAACCTGGAATTCGGCTTCACCGGCCTCATCAATTTTGGGCATGTGCTTTTCCTGGGGCTTGGAGCCTACAGCGCCGCCGTTTTGTCGTGGAAGACCCAATTGCCGGCCGACCACCCGTCGGCGTGGCCGTGGCTGCACAGCCTGCAAGGCGCGCTCGGATTCGACCTGTCCCCGGAGGCCAGCCTCGGCCCGGCACTGCTGGGGTTAGGGCTCGTCTGGCTGGTTGCAATGGCCGTTGCCATGGCGGCGGTTCTCCTGTTGGGACTGCCAACGCTGCGGTTGCGGGAGGACTACCTCGCCATCGTAACCATCGGAGCTGCGGAAATTTTCCGCATGGCTTGGCTCAATGAGGACCAAATCACAAACGGGGCCGGCGGCATCTCCGTGCGCTTCCCCGGCGCCGGCTGGCTGCTCAACGACGAAAGCGGCTGGGGACGCATGTTCGTGGCGCTGGAGGAGGGGCCACTCCACATCCGGCTGGACCCGTACTTCTCCTTCCTGCTGCTACTGGTCGGCGTCGCCTTGGTGGCGTCGTTCCTGCTGGCCGAAGCGCTGGTGCGCTCGCCGTGGGGCCGCGTCGTCAAGGCCATCCGCGAGGACGAGGACGTCGCCGCCAGCCTCGGCAAGAACGTTTTCCAGGTGAAGCTTCAGAGCTTGGCGCTCGGCAGCGCCATCGCTGCGTCGGCGGGCATCCTGTTCGTGTACTACGTCCGCTTCGTGACGCCCAACAGCTTCGTGCCGCTGGTGACCTTCTACGCGTGGATCATCCTGGTCGTCGGCGGCGCCGGCAACCACAAGGGCGCCGTCGTCGGCTCGTTCCTGTTGTGGGGTGTCTTCGAGACAGCCCGCCAACTGCGCTTCCTCGGCGACATCGGGGCCGCCAACGCCAGCGGGCCGCAGCAGATCGTGTTCATCGGCGTGATGCTGATTCTCATCATGATGTTCAGGCCGCAAGGGGCCATCGGCCGCCGGGAGGAGTTGCTCCATGCCCGCTGACGTGATTCTCAGGGCCCGCGGGCTGGTCAAGCACTTCGGCGGCATCCACGCCGTCGACGGGATGGACCTGGATGTCGCGCGCGGCAGCCTCACGGCGCTCATCGGCCCCAACGGCGCCGGCAAATCGACGTGCTTCAACTGCCTCAGCGGCTACTACCCCATCGACGCCGGCCAGGTGTTCTTCGAGGGGCGCGATGTCACCCGGCAGCCCATGCACCGCCTGGCGCGCCAGGGGCTCGTGCGGACGTTCCAGTTGACCCGTGCGTTGGAGCGCATGACCGTGCTGGAGAACCTCATGCTGGCGCCTCCGGGCCAGGCCGGCGAGAAACTGCGGGGCTCCCTGCTCTGGTGGCGCACCCGCCGCGACGAGCAGCGACTTCAGGACGAGGCCGACCAGGTGCTCGATTTCTTTCAACTCACCCGGCTGGCCGACGAGTACGCCGGCGCCCTGTCCGGCGGCCAGAAGAAGCTGCTTGACCTCGCCCGCGCGCTGATGGTCCAGCCCACCATGATGCTGCTTGACGAGCCGATGGCCGGCGTGAACCCGAGCCTCGGCAAGCAGATCATGGGCCGCATCGAGCAGTTGCGCGCGGAGAGGGACATGACATTCCTGATCGTCGAGCACGACATGGAGACCGTGTTTGGCTACTGTGACCCCGTGATCGTCATGGCTGACGGGCGCAAGCTCGCCGAGGGCCCGCCGGAAACGGTTCGCAACGACCCCGTTGTGCAGGAGGCCTACCTTGGCGGCTGACGCCCCCGCCTCGCCCGCCGAGGCCACCGTACCAGCCGCGCCAGCCGTGCCACCCCTGCCCGGCGCAGCGGCCCGCATCCTGGATGTCCGGGGTCTGGTCGCCGGCTATGGCCAGAGTCACATCCTGCACGGCGTGGACGCACACGTTGACGAGGGGGAGATCGTTTGCGTGATCGGCCCCAACGGCGCCGGCAAGAGCACCCTCCTCAAGGCCATCTTCGGCCTCCTCACCATTCACGACGGCGCCATTGACGTGCGCGGCGAGGCGCTGGTTGGCTTGTCGCCGCAACAAATCGTGCGCCAGGGCATCGCTTACGTGCCCCAGCTCAAGAACGTGTTCACCAACCTGAGCGTGCGGGAAAACCTGGAGATCGGCGCCTACATTCGCGGCGGCAACCTCGAAGGGCTGGACCGCGTGCATGAATTGTTCCCGATCCTGGCCGAGCGTGCGCGTCAGCGGGTCGGGACGCTCAGCGGCGGCCAACGGCAAATGGTGGCGATGGGGCGCGCGCTGATGAGCGACCCCAAGCTTCTGCTGCTCGACGAACCCAGCGCGGGCCTCGCCCCCAACCTGGTGGATACCGTGTTTCAGGCGATCCGGGCGATCGCCGAATCCGGCGTGCCCATCCTGCTCGTGGAACAGAACGCCAAGAAGGCTCTGGCCATCTCGGACAGGGGTTATGTGCTTGACCAGGGTCGCAATCGCTTCGAGGGGCCTGCGAGCCAATTGCTCGCCAACCCTGACGTGGGCAAGCTGTACCTGGGTGGCTAAACTAAAAACCGGGAAGAGGAAGGAAGAGGGGGCGGTGCCTCCTAGCTGGGCTCGATGCCCTGCCGGACCGACAGGGTCTTGCCGTCGGCACCCACGCGCCAGTACGAGTACAGGCCCGACGCCGGGTCGCCCTTCTCGTCCAGGTTGAAGTCGCCGGAAGCTCCCACGTAATCGACATCCTGCTTGGCGTGAGCGGCCAGGAACGCCGCCGCCGCGTCGGCGCCCGACACGCGCGTGCCCGGCGAGTTGTAGACCGTACGGATGTTGTCCTTGATGCCCGTACCGGTGTTGTCGCCCGCGTAGGCCGCCGTCAGCGCCATGGCCATGATGGCATCGTACGTTTCGGCCGCAAAGAGGCCCGGCTCTTCGCCGTACTCATCCATGTAGGCTTGCTTGAACGCGGAGGTGGCGATGGTTTCAGCCGCCTCGGGAGTGGTTCCGCCCAGCCCCTCCAGGATGTACTTGCCCGACGAGTCCTTGCCGATCAGTTCGACGAAATCA
>JBFJYU010000258.1:0-4897 GCA_041622435.1 Thermoplasmatota archaeon
CCCGGTTTGTGCCCAAGGCTGGGAGCCCCCTGTGAAACGGTTTTGCGGCCGGGGATCGTACGGCGAGTCGTCGTCCGACGCGCAACCACACCTGCGTGGCCTTTGATCGACCCTATGCATCAAACAATGAAAGGACCGCTGCGTCGCCAAAATGGGGCGCGTTTGCGGTTCCGAAGGCTATCTAGCCGCCCCAGGCTATCAGGGCCTGGCTTCAATCCAGGTGAATGAAATTGATCGGCTCTGAAACCAGCCCCCTTTCGGTCGTCCTGGTCGCCGCCCGAGAGCCGCCCCAGTTGCGGGATGCCTTGCGGCAAGGCACGCCTCCCGTGGGGCAGTTGCTAGTGGTCCGCACGCTCGAAGACGGCATGGGCCTGGTACGCAACGAACCGATCGACGTGGCGCTGGTTGATCTCAACTTGATTTACGTCCTCGGCGCCGGCGGCTGGGCTGAAATCAAGCGGGCGGCGCCGCACGTGCCTTTTGTGGCACTGGCGGATTCGGCGGTTCCTCATGCGCTTGCCTTCGCTGCCGAGGCGGACATCCAGCACATCGTCTTGGGCCAGACGGACGATTCCAGGCGCGTTCGCCAGGTCATGATGGCGGCGATGGAGCGCAAGCGTATCGAGCGCCAGGTGGAGTTGCTCATCGGCCTGTTTGACCGCCTGGACGCCGCGCAGGATTTCAACGAGGCGCTGGCCATCTCGCTGCGCGACGTGTGCGACCACGCGGGCTGGCTGCTGGCGGAGGCTTGGATGCCGGACGCGGATCGCGAGTTCCTGCACCGAAGCCACGTCTGGTCCGCCAGCGACGAAGCCGGCCGGACGTTTGCCGCCTCGTGCAAGCACATCCGCTTCAAGCGCGGCGAGGGCCTGCCGGGTGGCGTCTGGCAGGACCGCCAAGCGAGGATTTTGCTGGATCTTACCGACGCGGACCAATTCGTTCGCTCAGACGCAGCCCGGAAGGCCGGCATCAGCACCGCGTTCGCGGTTCCGGTTCTGGACGGGCCAGAAACGCTGGCGATCCTCGTCTTCTTCCTGGGCGAGCAACGCAAGCCGGACCCGGCGGCGCGCCTGCTGGTCAAGGGACTCGCGCGCAAGCTGGGCGCCCTCGCCCATCGGCAACGCGCGCGCGTCGCCATGGAAACCCGGTTGGCGGCCTTGGAGAAGCAATCGACGCTGCAAGGGGCCTTGCTGGACTCCGTCCTGGAGCACATTTACCTGTACGATCGAGACATGCGGTACTTGTTTGCCTCGCCGGCGGGCGCCCGGGCGCTTGGCATGCAGCCGGAGGACATCATCGGGCGGACGTGGCGGGATTTGGGAATGCCGGTCGACATCATGGAGCCTTTCGAGGAGGAGGTTCGTGCCGTGTTCGCGACGGGTCGGCCGCGGCGGGGCGAGTTGCTGTTTCCGGTGGTGTCGGGCACGGGTCGCTACACCTACATCCTCACGCCTGTGCGCGGCGGCAGCGGCTCCATCGATTCGGTGGCTTGCACGGTGCGAGATGAAACGCATGCCGGGCCCTGGGGGCCACTGGCCGGTAGCGGCAAGCCCGTGACGTAGGCCTGGACCGGCGCGACCCCTCCTTCAGGGAGGCTTGCGCGTCGGCGCCTAAATAGTAGAACCGCCGATGGAAGAGCATCATGTTTACCGTCAGGTCTGGTGTGCTTGCTTCGGGCGCCGTCGTGCTGCTCGTTCTGGCTGGACTTTCGGGCGCCGCCGGCTCGACGCACGAGGGCCCCGGGGACGTTGACCAGGACGGGCGATCCTACGCACGCGCTGACGACGTGGTCGCCAGGCTCGACGGCCGCTCGGTGACCTATCACCCGTCGGGGCCTGAGCCGCAGGGCCGCGGCTCCCCAGGCGCCGTTCCCGTGTATCGTCCCCTGGACGTGCCGGCGTCGGCTGAGCACGAGCGGTACGGTACGACGACGATCCTGATCGAGGCGCCGACGCGTCCTGATGCGCGCACCCTGGGCCTTGCCGCCGTGGAGGCAACCGGCGCGCCGGGCTTCTGGCTCGGCCACGTGGACGACGCCTTCGCTGCGCCAGACGAGGCGGCGCGCGTCGCGCTCGTGCCTGGGGTCGAGGGCGCCACGGCGCTGTTGGCCCGGCTGCACGCGACCCGCTTGGCTCCCAACGATCCCCTCTTCGCCAACCAGTGGCACCTGGAGAACACGGGCCAGGGCGGCGGCACGGCCGGCATCGACGTCAAGGCGTCGTCGGCATGGGATGTGGCCAACGGCACCGGCGTGGTCATTTCCGTGATCGACGACGGCTTGCAGCACACGCACCCGGATCTGAACGATCATTACATCGCGAGCGTGAGTCGCAATTATTGCGATGCCAACAGCGACGATCCGGCGCCGAGCTCGTCGGGCGAACGCCACGGCACCGCCGTGGCTGGCGTTGCTGCTGGCAACGGCAACAACACACTGGGCATCACGGGCGCCGCTTTCGCCGCCAGTCTCGCGGGGCAGAAGCTCATCGCGTGCGCCAACACCGATGCGATGGAGGCCGACGCGCTCGGGCTGTTTGGCGACACGATCGACATTTACACCAATTCCTGGGGGCCGTCCGATTCTGGGACGGTGACTTCGGGTCCGGGGTCTGCCACCCGTGCGGCCATCGCGGACAACATCGCCAACGGCCGCGGCGGCCTGGGCAGCATCTACTTGTGGGCGGGTGGCAACGGCCACTCGGACGATGACAATGGCAATTACGACGGCTACGCCAACAGCCGCCACGTCATTGCCGTCGGCGCCATCGAAAACGACGGCACGCCCTCGTGGTACTCGGAGCCGTGCGCGTGCCTGCTCGTGTCCGCGCCTTCGTCGGGCGGCACCCGTGGCATCGTGACCACGGACCTGACCGGCGCGTGGGGTTACGATTCCAGTGATTACACCTGCAACGACGGCCAGGGAACGTGCTTCGGCGGCACCTCGTCGGCGACGCCCCTGGTGGCCGGCGTCGTGGCCCTGATCCTCGAGGCCAACCCCAATCTGTCCTGGCGGGAGGTCATGATGGTGCTGGCGGAAACCGCGACTCGCACCGGTCTTGAGCAGACGGGTTGGACCACCAATGCCGCCGGGTACATGGTTCACCCCCGCTACGGTTTCGGGATGGTGGACGCTGCGGCTGCCGTGGCGGAAGCACAGACGCGCAGCCGCGACGTGCGCCTTGACCCGCTGACCTCCAGTTCCGTGGCCTGGTCGGACGGCGTGGCGATCCCGGATAGCACCGCCGCGTTCCCGACTCCTGGAACGGTCGTTGACATTGATGTGGCAATCCCCGACGATCTGAGCATCGAGCGGGCCGAACTGACCTTTTCGGCCACGCACACGTACGAAAACGACATCCGTCTGGTCTTGACCAGTCCCGCCGGAACCGTTTCCGAGCTTCTGCCGGGGCGGCCGGGCAACGCCGGCAGGGATTTCGTGGACTGGACTGTCACAAGCACCCACTTCTACGGCGAGTCGTCGGCGGGGACGTGGACTCTGAGCGTCCAGGATATGGCCACCCAGGACACCGGCACGCTCGACAGTTTCACCCTGACGCTGTATGGCACCGCCAGCGCCGTTTCGACGCTGGACGGATCGTGCACCCTGCCCGACGACGGCGTCGACTTCCGCCGCGGCGTGCTGTGCACGCTGATCGAATCGCTGCCCGAGGACGCCACCCTGGCCTCGAAGAGCTCCGACGGGCCTTGCCGGATCTACGCGTTGCAGCACCCGGGCCGCATCCGGCTTCGTATCGGCGTCGAGGCGCCGGCCGCCTCGGAGATCGTGGGCTACTGTCGCAGCGACGTTACGGGTGACGTGAGCGTGTCATTCGACCCGGTTGCTCCGTGAGGGGCGAACCCGGTGTTCAACTCGTTGAGCATCGGGTTCAACCCCGGATCAGAGGTGTGATGACTGCCGGCGGTGCAGTCACAAGCGTCGCTATGCCGATTCGCACGCTCACCGCATTGGCCCTGGGGGCCCTTCTGGCTGGCGCCGCGCCGGCCGCAGCGGACCACGTCCCGTCGGGGGACATTCAGTGGGCGTGCGGCTTCGGCGGCTCGGGTCAGCGCGGCCACCCCGACGACTGCGGCATCAACCCGGTCAACGATCCGTCCTACGGCGTCGACTGGCTGTCCGGATCCGACCGGGTGCTGGGTGTCGAGATCAACGGTGACGCGCGGGCGTACCCGATCCGGGTCATGGACCAGCACGAGATCGTCAACGACATCATCGGCGGCGTGGCGGTGGCCGTGACGTACTGCCCGCTGTGCGGTTCCGGCGTGACCTTCGTTCGCTCCGTGTCCATCAACAATGAGCAGCGAGTGCTGGAGTTCACGGCGAGCGGGTTCCTCTACAAGCACGACCTCGTCATGTACGACCCACAAACCCATACGCTGTGGACCCAGATTCTTGGGCGACCCATTGGAACCCTGTTCGAGGGCCGGGTGTCCAACATGCACGTTGAGGCGCGCCTGGAGCCGCTGCCGACCCAGGTGATGAGTTGGGATGACTGGCGCGCCCTGCACCCGGCGAGCCTGTTGCTGGAACCGCCCCGCGGCGCCGCGGCCTACGCGCGCACCGCGTACGCGGGCTACGGCGACTCCTGCCGCCTCGGCATCTCGGGCGAGAACACCTGCGACATCGCTGGCCTGCACCCGAAGGAGTTGGTGCTGGGCGTGTCGCACGACGGCTCGACGGTGGCGTACCCCCTCTTCGCGCTGGGCGGCGTGATCGTCGACCCGGCACGTGACTTGGTGGTCGTCGCGTCACCCGCCGGCTATGCGCAGGCCTACTCGGCTGGCGGGCGCAGCTTCGCCGACACGGACGGCGTGTGGCTCGATGAAACGGGCGCCGTCTGGGACCTGGCCAGCGCCATGTCGGCCAACGGAACCCGGC